>NZ_JBHYKH010000088.1:12635-23398 GCF_042741275.1 Streptomyces sp. NPDC058964 | reverse complement strand
GGAACAACCGCCTCGGCAACCTCCGCGGACGCGGGCGCACCGGCGGGCGCGGACGCACGACGCGTGGCGCGGCGACGCGGACGAGCCGCGGGCGCGGCCTCTTCAGCGGTGGCAGGCTCCCCCACGGTCTCGGCCTCGGTCGTCTCCTCGGCCGGTATGGCCGGCACGGTGACCTCGGTCGGGGCATCGCCCTCGGCGGGCGGGCCCGCCGGGCGGGACGCGGCACGGCGCCGCCTCCGCGGCGGCAGGGTGTCGCTGGGGGTGTTCAGTTCGGAACCCTCGG
Organism: Streptomyces sp. NPDC058964; assembly: GCF_042741275.1. NCBI lineage: Bacteria > Bacillati > Actinomycetota > Actinomycetes > Kitasatosporales > Streptomycetaceae > Streptomyces > Streptomyces sp. NPDC058964. Next base: position 23,115 of record NZ_JBHYKH010000088.1, on the reverse strand, counting down.
TGGGTTCGGTCGGTTCGAGCATGCGGGCGTTTCTCCCGTCAGGCTCCCGGGCGCCGCGCCTGGTCCGGCGTCGATCGGATCGATCGAACGCCGGTGACGTCCGCGGCCCGCGCGGTGCGCGATGGCCGCCGTCCGGGGCGCGGGCGCCGCACGGGAGCTCTCCGTGTCCTGTCTCGCCGGTTCCGTACGCCATGTCGCGTACGGCCTGGCGAAAGTCTTCTGGTCGGTGCGCTGCCCGACCCAGATGGCTCCCGAGTACGAGGGCGGCGCTACGACGCCCGCCCCTACGCGGAACCTTCCGGCATCGGCGCCGTCGCGGCGGCAGTCGCGGCGGCCGGGTGGGGCTCGGGCGCTGCTGCCTCGCGGTCGGGCGCGAGCGGGTCGGTCACCGTGCCGGTCTCTTCATCGAGCAGCCCCTGCGCCAGCCTGGTCACCGCTGCGGGGACCGGCGGCGCCAGGTCGGCCACGGCGCGGAGACCGGACAGGACGTCGTCGGGTCGTACGGCAGGCGTCACGTGCCGAACAACCAGCCGCAGTATCGCACAGGGCTGGCCGGTCGGCCTATCAGCCTGCGAACTGTGCGTTTCCGCGGTCCGCAGGCTCTCCAGACTCACGACGGCGGAACGGGCGTCGAAGGTACGGACGCCGTTCTTGGTCATGCGCTGTACTTCGACGGTCTCGGCCTCGGTGAAGGCCTCGACCGCGCGCTCGGCGTCGGCCCGGTCGACGCCGTCCAGCCGCAGCTCCCACACGGAAGCCGTCAGCCGGTCGGCGAGTCCCGACGTCCGCGCCTCGACCGCGTCGACGATGTCCAGCCCGGTGGGCATCGACTCGTCGAGGAGGGCGCGCAGCCTCTCCGGGTCGCGGGCCGCGGTGAGCGCGATCTCCAGGTACTCCGCCTCACTGCCCGTGCCGGTGGGTGCGGCATTGGCGTACGACACCTTCGGATGCGGCGTGAACCCCGCCGAGTACGCCATCGGCACCTCGGCGCGGCGCAACGCGCGCTCGAAGGCGCGCTGGAAGTCACGGTGGCTGGTGAACCGGAGGCGGCCGCGCTTGGTGTAGCGCAGTCGGATGCGCTGCACCGCGGGTGCGGGCGGCGGGCCTTCGGGCTGTCGCTTGCCCAGTGTCGTTCAGTCCTTCGTGAGAGCGGTCGTACTGCTATCAAGACTACGTGTCCGAGGGCCCGTGGGTTCCCGCCGGGCCACCGCCTCCGGCCGCCGGGGTTCCCCGAACAGCATCCGCCGGACGTCGGCACGTGCCTGCCGTACGGTCTCGCGCGCGGCGGCAAGGGCCTGCCGGGTGGCCCGTCCCACGGCGCGCGCGGCCTCGGCGGCGGGCCGCAGCACGACGTCCCGGACGACGTGCCCGACCGGTGTGAGGACGGTCCGGTACGCCCACTTCACCGGCTCCACGAAGATCCACCGGAAGAGGGTCCCGAGGAACCGCCCGACGGCGAGCGAGACCCGCCCGGCGACCCGCCAGGCATGCCCGAGCGCCTCCCCGATCTCCCGCGCCACGACGGCGAGGACCCGGCCGACGGGCACGAGCACCCAGCGCCACAGGGCGAGGGCGGGCAGGACGAGGAGGATGCGTGTCGTCCAGTACAGGACGGCGCCGACGCCGGTGACGACGGCGCCCACGAGCCACGCCAGCGCTCGTCCGACAGGTGCGAGGATCCGCTCGTACAGCCACCGGGCCGGGATGACGAGCAGGTGCCGGACCAGCCAGGCAACGGCGGTGCAGACACCCACCCCTGCTGCGGCGAGCAGGAGGCCGACGCCCTTGAGCAGCCGTGCGACGCCGTGTCCGACCGGCGTGAGCACGCGCGCGTACAGCCACTCCAGGCCGGCCCCGATCCGGCGCGCGACCCAGGCGAGGGCGTGCCCGACGGGGGTCAGCACGCGGCGGTGGAGCCAGCCGAGCGGCACGGCCACGAGCACGTGCCCGAGCCATGCGAGGGCCTTCGCGGCCGGCACGACGACGTACCGCCACAGCACCACCAGCGGCCATACGAAGACCGCCCGTCCGACCCACAGCAGCGCCCGGCCGAGTGGCCGCAGCACGGTGTCGGTGAGGAACCGTCCGGCGACGACGAGCGCGTCCCACGCCATCCGCACGGGAACGACCAGTACGAACACGACGATCCGCAGGGGGATGCGCAGCGCGACGATCAGGCACCCCTCGGGTTCCGCGCGCCGCCGTTCCGGCGTGTTCTCGGGCGTTTTTTCGAACTCCATGCACACGGAGACGCCTCAGGCCCACGTCCGGATCCAGTGACACGGCTTCCCGTCCCGCTCGTCCTCGGATCCCGCGCCGCCGGCCTCGATCACCTTGCGCGAGCCGGTTTGGTGGGATCGCAGGTCGCGAGCACGCGGTCGAGGCCGCGGGCGTACGGCAGGACCTCGCGGAGCATGGGGGTGGCGTGTCCTAGGAGCGGCACGGCTCGGTTCCGGGCCGGGCGGTCTACCCGGGCTGGGCCGCCGTCGACCGTTCCTTGTAGGCGTCCGGATAGCGGTTCGTGAACTTGATCACCGCGACCAGGAGTGCCACGGGGATGACCCAGTTGAACCAGTCGTCCATGGAGGGGATGCGGATGGCCAGCCAGGTCGAGACGGCCATGAGGGCGAAGACCACGCCCCATGCCGCGGTCAGGACCTGGTTGATGTGCTTGAAGACGGGCGAGTCCCAGTATTCGCGGGGGGTCTGCTGCCGGGCGTACTGCGCCGTGAAGGGATCGGCGAAGAGGGATCCCAGCGCGACGGCGGCCACCACGGCGTTGGAGATGACCTGGGCGTAGGTCTCCAGCCAGATGAGCTCCGAGCGGTTCAGCGCCAGCGCGAGGACCGAGACCACGGCGAAGAACACGATGCCGACCATGTCGAGGAGGTAGATCCTGCCCCGGAGTATGTCCTGGCCCGACAGGACTATCGCGGCGATCAGCGCGGCCAGCGCCGCGTATTCCCAGGTGCTGGGGCTCGCGACCACTCCGAAGATGATCCACGGGGCGAAGGACAGGAACACGCCCCTGCTGTTGGCGGGTTCCTTGGCCGGGACATTGGTCGCCGCCCGCGTCGGCTGCTGCCCCATGGGGGGTCCTCCCTCGCTGGTCGAGACCGCCCCCTCCCTTCCAGCGTGCCGTGGGCGCGAGCGGCCCGCATGCCGTCCCGGGTGCGTCCCGCAGAGCGGACTCATACGGTGCCTTCCAGGGGGCGACCGTACGGTGCAGCGGGAGCGGCCATGACCTACCGGTTCAGCAAGAACGAGCAGTTCAACTACGAGATCCTGCTCGCGCTCGGCTCGGCGTGGCGGCAGGGCGCCGATGTCGGAGAGGTGCTGGCCACCACCTCGGCCGTGGCGGACGGCGACGGGGAGACCTGGTTCGCGGCCTGGACCGGACTGGCCCGCAGGGTCCGTGAGCAGGCCGGGAGGTGTGCGGCCGAGGAGCGCGCGGTGAGCGCCCGGGACGCCTATCTGCGGGCGGCCGGGTACTACGGCACCGCGCTCGTCGCCGTCGACGCGCTCCCGGACCCCGAGGCGCCGCTGCGCGAGGTGTTCGCGGAGCACCGCGACTGCTTCGACCGGTTCCTGCAGGCCTGGGACCCGCCCGCGGAGCGGGTCTCGATCCCGTACGAGGGCGGGTCGCTTCCCGGGTATCTCGTCGGCCCGCCCGGCGATCTCGGGCCGCTGCCCACGCTGATCGTCAACAACGGCAGCGACGGCCCGATCAGCGCCGCCTGGACGCTGCTCGGGGCGCCGGCGGTGGCCCGCGAGTACCGGGTGCTGCTGTTCGACGGGCCGGGCCAGCAGTCGATGCTGTTCGAACGCGGGGTGACGTTCCGGCCCGACTGGGAGCACGTCATCACCCCGATCGTCGACTTCCTCCTCGCCCGCGGCGACGTCGACCCCCGGCGGATCGTCCTGGCCGGGATCAGCCAGGCCGGCTACTGGGTCCCCCGCGCGCTCGCGTTCGAGCACCGGATCGCCGCCGCGGTCGCCGACCCCGGCGTCGTCGCGGTCGCGGACAGCTGGTGGCACAACCTCGGCCCGGAGCTGCGCGCCCTGTGGGAGTCCGGCGATCGTACGGCCTTCGACCGCGTCATGACGGAGGCCCTGGACGGGGACCCGGCGCTGGCCGCCACGTGGCGCTGGCGGGCCAAGCCGTACGGCATCGACTCCCCCTTCGACCTGCTCACCGAGGTCTCCGCGTACGACGTCACACCGTTCGTCGAGCGGATCACCACTCCGCTGCTGATCACCGACCCGGACGGCGAGCACTTCTGGCCGGGGGCGTCGCAGCGCCTGTACGACGCGCTCCCCGGCCCGAAGCACCTGGTCCGCTTCACCGAGGAGGAGGGTGCGCACCTGCACTGCGAGCCGATGGGCCGCGCCGCGTTCGAGCAGCGCGTGTTCGACTGGCTGGACGCCCGCCTGGCCTCGGTCCAGCACCTCTAGGTCCGACGCTCAGTCGCCGAGGTTCGTGGACGGCCGGGTCGGGCACCGGGGCCGGCGCCGAGTCGCCGTCCTGCGGCAGCCCGGCGTCCAGGTGGGCGATGCGGGCGATCCGCTCGGGGCGGCGGTCCGCCGCGCCCGGCACCGGGTGGGCGGCGTAGTCGTGGCCGACACGCACCAGCCGGGGCACGGTGAGGGAGTCGATCAGCCGGACCACGTCCTCGACGTGGGTCGCCAGATCGGCCCCGGGCTCGCGGCTCAGCGTGACGGGGTGCGCCTCGGGACCCGAATCCCGCAGCGGACCGGCCGCTTCGCTCCAGATCCGGGCGTTGGTGAACGGGCCGGAGAGCGAGATGAAGACGGACATCGGCACCTCCAGGGGCGGGGTCGTCGCGGGTAATCTGGGAACTCCCCCTGAGGGAGGTTCAACTCTTGTCCGCTGACAACACCCTGGGTATCGGCGAACTCGCCGCGCGGGCGGGGACCACGGTCAAGACGGTCCGTTTCTACTCGGACCAGGGGCTGCTGCCCGAGGCCACCCGCAGCAGCGGCGGTCACCGCCGTTACGGGCCAGAGGCGCTGTCCCGGCTGCGCACGATCCGGTCGCTGCGCTCGCTCGGCGTTCCCGTCCCGGAGATCGGGCGCGTGCTGGACTCCGGGGACTCGCTGGAGGCCGTGGTGGCGCGTCGGCTGGACGACCTCGGCACCGAACTCGCCGCCCTGCGCTGGCGCGAGGCCGCGCTGCGGGCCCTGCACGAGGGCACCCCGGACCTGCTGGCGGACCGCCTGGAGCTGATAGGCGCGGTCAGTGTCCCGCCCAGCACGTCCGCGCTCGCGCACTACTGGCGCCGCCTGTTGCCGGTGCGTCTGTCCGCCCGTCTGCGCTCGGCGGTCACCGAGGCGGCCGTACCGCAGCCGCCCGCCGACCCGACCCCGGACCAGGTCCTCGCCTTCGCCCGGCTGCACGCGCTGGCGACGGACGCCACCGACCACTGCCTCACGTCCCACCGGCCCGCCACCGCCGTACACCCGGATCTGCTCTACGACGGTCTGTACGAGGCCTACCAATTGGTGGAAGCCGCCCTGCGGGCCGATCGTGCGCCCGGTCCGGGCGAGGCGCTGGACTGCTATGCGGCCGCCCATGCCCGCGCCTCGGGCACCCGGGACGGCCCGGCCTTCCGTCACGCCCTCACGGTCCGGCTGGCCGCGGCGGACCACCCGGTGATGGCCCGTTACTGGGCGCTGGCAGGCGAGTTGACGCCCGGTCTCACCCTCGGCGCGGCGGACCTCTGGCTCCGCGAGGCCCTGACCGTGAGCACGGCAGCAGGCTGAACGCGCGGTTCCCGCCCACGACTCAGTCCTCGCCCGGGCGGGCGAGGACTGAGTGGTTCGCGCGTCTGTCGTGGTCAGCGGCCGGGGACGGCCCTCACGGCTTGGCACTCCGCTGCGCGTGCGCGCCGTGCCGCGGCCGGCACCGGGACGAGACCTGGCCGACGAGCTCCCAGAAGCACACCAGGGCGGTGATCGGCGGGAGTCCGACCATCACGACCGACAGCAGGGAATGCGGGGACTGGCTGACGGACAGCGCCACGGCCATGGCCGAGGCGGTCAGCAGCACACCCCAGGACCGCCGTGTGTGCCGCCGCTGAACGGTCGCCCGCAGGATGGACAGACCCGCCACGAACCACGGCCCGTACACCATGAGCGGCCACCAGCGCGCCAGCCTCGCGGGCAGGACGGACGCGGCGATTCCGTGCAACTGGCCGTAGGAGTAGGCGATCGACCAGCCCAGCATGCACGCCGCGCACACCAGGATCGCCGCGATCAGGATCGTGACGTGGGTGATCCGCTGGCCGCCGTCCAGGAAATGGGAGTCCGCACGCAGCCGTCGCCGGTTGGCCCTGCGGTGCTGCCGGCTGATCCGAACGTGTGCGGGATCCGCGCGAGTTGCGGTGGAGAGCATCTGGGCCAGCTCTTCGTCCAGATCCCAGCCCTTCGGTGTGGTGCCCGGCCGGGCCGTACCGTTCCACGACTGCTGTGTCGGGAAGGAGGCCGCGTCGTAGGACGGCTGGCGCAGCGTGTCGTGGTCGGCCCTCAGGGCGAACTGAAGATCATAGAAATTGTCCTCATCATAATTCCTGTCCATTCTGAAACCCCTTCGCGCTCTCGTTCCCGCTGGTCAGCCCAGAGCGCGGGGGCCGGGCGGTGCCGGGACGGCATTGGGTCCGCAATACCGCTCCCGCATCACCCTCATATATTCACTTTCCAAGTTTCTGATCTTGTCCAGAAAATCATCCAGTAGGTCCGAGCAATGACCGAGGTCAGCGCCACCGCCCGTCAGCGTGTGGCCCATGACATACGACGGCTGCCCCATGGCTCCGCACCCTTCTCTCCCTGTCACTGTCCCCTAACGAGCACATTCGGAGGAAAGGTATCGGGCATTCGGGGAATCAACTCACCCGGAGGAGTTGCCCGGCCTGTCGATGACCACATTTACGGGAGATGTACATGAATCAAAAGAGCTTGAAATTACCGGTCCGCTCACCCCGCTCGCCGGACGGCCCCGCCCGGCGTCGTCGAGGCCCCGGTGGACGACCGCCCCGGCTCGCCCCGCGATCAGCCGTAACGATACTGCTGTAACCGGGAATCGGCGTCTCGCGGCAGGGGGGCTTCCAGGCACACTTTGCCTGTCGCAGTCCCGGCATCAAGAGGATGAATCACGCATGATTACGCTCACGAAGGAAGACGGCCCGGCGGATCTGGACGGAGTGACCCACCTGTCCATCGGGGTGTCCTGGGATCCCACGGCCGGCAGCAGCGGCGGGGTGATGGGCGCGCTCCGCCGCAAGACCGGTACCGACCTGGACCTGATCGCCATCGCCATGCAGGGCGCGGACCCGGTGCGCCTGGCGGGGCTCGACTCCCTGGACCCCATGGGCAACGGCTCCCTGGTGCACAGCGGTGACAACCAGACCGGGCGCGGGGACGGCGACGACGAGACGGTCACGGTCGAGTTCGCGCGGATACCGAACCACATCACGTCGATCGTGTTCGTCGCCGCCGCTTTCAAGAAGGGCAGTTCCTTCCAGAAGGCGCGCAACATCAGCTTCAAGGTGTACGACGCCACCGGTGGCAGCTCTCAGCAGGTCGCCGACATCTGGCCGAGCCTGCTCAGCCAGGACAACGGCTGCGCCGTGGCGAAGGCCATGCGGGTCGGCGGCAGTTGGAAGCTCGAGGTGATCAACGTGACCGGGAAGATCAAGCAGGGTGACGAGCATGCCCTGATGCGCTTCGCCATGAGCAAGTAGCGCCGCCGCCGCGGCGCGCGCCGCGGCCGGCTCGGCAGGGCCCTGGGCGTACGGTCCGGCACAGGGCCCACCGGCCGGCAATCCGCCCGTGCCCAATACAGTTCGCGTGGGGCCGCTCCAAGGTGCTCTGCCCCGCCCGTATCCCGCCCGGCGCGCGGCTCACCGGTTGGCGTACAGCGCCTCCAAGTCCCCCGAGAGCGCGGCGCGTACGCGGCGGGTGCCCTCGTCGGCCAGCACCTCGGGTTGGTCGTCGAGCAGCGCGGTCATGGTCATCTCGGCCACATCGGCCGCGAGGATCTTCGGGGCGTCGATGTCCGCCGCCAGGTCGGTGTCCACATAGCCGGCATGCACGCCGACCACCAGCGTGCCCTGCTCCCGCAGCGCCAGCCGGAAGGCGTTCGTCAACGACCACTGCGCGGACTTGGAGGCCGCGTAGCTCGGCAGCCGCCTGTTGGCCACCCACGACGCCACGGACAGCATGTTGACCAGCGCTCCCCCGCCGTTGGCGGCCAGCACGGGGGCGAACGCGCGCGAGACGGCCCAGGTGCCGAAGTAGTTGACCTCCATCTCGCGCCTGGCACCGTCGAACGACCCCTCGAGGAGGGACGGTCCGCCGGCGACCCCGGCGTTGTTGACGACGATGCCGACATCGGCGGCGGTACGGGCCGCCTCGGCCACCTGTTCCTCGTCGGTGACGTCCAGCCGCAGCGGGGTGAGCGCGGGGTCCCGGACGGTCTCCGGGTCCCGGACGCCGGCGTACACCTTGGCGGCGCCGTGCGCGAGCAGTGCCTGGGCGAAGGCCAGCCCGATGCCCCGGTTGGCCCCCGTGACCAAGGCCGCGGAACCGTTGATGTCCATGATCGTCCTCCCTGGGCAGAGGTCTGAAGTGCGCGGCGGACGAAGCAGCCGTCAGGGCGGGTCGGCCGCCGGGAGGCAGGCACCGCCAGCGGTGCCACCCGCCACACCGGCCCCGGTCGGGGCGCTCACACGGCCCTTCGGGCCACCGTGCACACCTTGGGTGCAGGCGGCACCGACCGCGTCCGGGAATTCGGCGCCCGACTGCCGGACCGTGTTCGTGACGGCCGGGATGTCCGCACGGGCGGCGGGGGCGGTGCAGGACACACCGCCGAGCGCGAGGTTCAGACCGGTGAGGACATCGGTGACACGAACCGACACGCACATGAGAGACACCTGCTCTCCGGGGTTGGCCGGGGATTCGCGGATCCGACGTGCCGGGCGGCGGACACGGCCGCCGCGCAACCGTGGACCGGGGCCCCCGCACCCGCCGGCTCGGCGGGACAGCCCTCCTGCGTCCGACGCTAGAACAGCGCACCGCCGTGCGCACTCCGGCGGGGGTCTTCCGCTTGCCTCGTCGGCCGGCGACCGATGAGTTCCGGAGCCCGGTGGAGTCCACCTCCGTACAAGCGAAAGCCGCACGCACGAACCCTGTGAGGGAACCATGACCACTCACGCACTACCACCCGTCGTGGACACCGCGACCTGGGAGCACCGGCTCGAGGCACTGCGTGCCCGGGAAAAGGCCGCGACGCGGGAGCTCGACGCCATCGCCGCCGAGCGCCGTCGCCTGCCGATGGTGGAGATGCCCGAGTACACCCTGGAGGGCGAGGACGGACCCGTTCGGCTGGCTGACGTCTTCGAGGGCAGGAGCCAGCTGATCGTCTACAGCCACATGTGGTTCGCGGGCAAGGAATGGCAGTGCCCGGGCTGCACGGGGTTCACCTCGCAGTACACCCGCCTGGAGTTCCTCGACAACTACGACGCGCGGTTCGTCGTCGTCACCCAGGGTCCCATCGAGGAGGCCCTCGCCTACAAGCGGCGGGTCGGCAACATGATGGCCTGGTACTCGACCGCCAACAGCCCGTTCGGGGCCGACGTGGGCGCGCCGCCCGACGGAGGATTCGCGGTCAACGTGTTCCTGCGCGACGGCGACACCGTCTATCGCACCTGGCACACCAACGGCCGGGGGACCGAGCAGCTCAGTCACTCCTTCGCGCTGATCGACGTCCTGCCGTACGGGCGGCAGGAGGAATGGCAGGACTCTCCGGAGGGCTGGCCCCAGTCGCCCACCTACAGCCGATGGGCCACGTCCAAGGACATCGCCGCGCTCTACGGCTCGGAGTCCGGCGGCGGCTGAACCGACCACGGAGGAGTTGAACGCGTTCAGAAATGGTGCCAGGATGTCGGCACGACGGAACCGTGACCGGCGGGCGGTCGAATCACGGTCGGCTTCGACGCGGCTCCCGGGGCCCGGGGAAGGGGGAGGGCCGTGGTGCCCCAGTCATCCGGCGTCGCAAGGCGACGGCACGCCGTGTTCGCCGTGTGGCTGCTGGCACTCACGGGATGCACTCCGCACATGTACGACGACGTGCCGGCGCTGCATGACGTGAAGCCGGCGGAGGTGTCCGGGTCATGGCTCGGCTACGACCGGACGAACGTCGTCCTCCGGCCGGACGGGAAGGCCGACATCCGTCTCCTGGACGGCCAGGAATGGGACTTCGACGACGGATGGCGCCTGTCGGGCACGGGAACCTGGAGACTGACCGACCAGCGGACCGGGTGGAACGACGGCCGGCACGTCCGGCTGACTCTCACCTCACGCACCGCGGCGGCGACACGGCCCCCGCGGCCGGCCGATGCGGTCGCGCCCTAGTCGGTCACTCCCCCCGCACCCCAGCCCAACACCCGGTCCATCCCGCTGA
>NZ_JBHYKH010000088.1:0-12625 GCF_042741275.1 Streptomyces sp. NPDC058964 | reverse complement strand
GTCTCGTCTTTTGTCTACACCCAGACCACTCTTTTTGCTCGTGTGTCCCTCCCCCCCCGCCCCCCCCCCCCACACCTTCGGGGGCGCCCCCCCCGCTGGTTTACTTTGTGGGGGTGGGGGGGGCTCGCCCCCCCCCCCACCCCCCCCGGGGGGGCTCCTGGCCCCCCGCGGCCGGACGAGCCGTCCGGCCCGATGGCGGACAGTCCCCCGGCACCCAGGACCTACACCTGGACGTTCGAGCTGCGGCGCGACGACAGGAAGGCCCTCGAGCTCTACTTCTTCTTCGGCGATCCGGACTCCCGCAGCACCTACGTCCTGCAGAGAGCGACCCGAAGCGGAATCACCCGGATCGTGTGAGGCCGCCGGTCCCTTTCCGGCGCACCGTGGACTCGGAAGGCTCTCCGGGTGCTGGTCCGGAGGGAGAAGAAGGGACCACTCAGATGTACCTCGCGTACGACTACCCCCTGATGAGCGCCTTCTGGACCATGCTGTGGTTCTTCCTGTGGATCATGTGGTTCTTCCTCCTCTTCAAGATCGTCTTCGACATCTTCCGTGACGACTCGCTGGGCGGCTGGGGCAAGACCGGCTGGCTGGTGTTCGTGGTCCTGCTGCCGTTCCTCGGCGTCTTCGTGTACCTGATCGCCCGCGGCAAGGACATGGGCCGCCGCGAGGTGAAATCGGCGATCGAACAGCGCAACGCGTTCGACTCCTACGTCAGGGAGACGGCAGGCAGTACCCGCCCCAGCAGCGCCGACGAACTCGCCAAGCTCTCCGAGCTGCGCGCCCACGGCGACATCACGCCGGAGGAGTTCCAGAGGGCCAAGGAGCTGGTCCTGACCGGCGGCGGCCGCACGGGCGCCGCCTGGGCCCGCACCCCCGACCCTCACTGATCACCGGACGAAGCCAATCGAGGTGAGACACATGACTACGACACACACCACACACGCCCGCAAACAGCAGTGGGCCGCCGGACTGATGCTCTTCGCCGCGGTCATGCTGATGATCGCCGGAGTGATCGACATCTTCCGCGGCATCATGGGCATCGCCCGCGACGATGTGTTCCTCGCGACGAACGGCTATGTCTTCCAGTTCGACCTGACCGGCTGGGGCTGGGTCACCCTCATCCTGGGCGCTGTCGCCGTCGTGGTGAGCATGGGGCTGTTCGGGGGAGCGAAATGGGCCCGGATCTCCGGCATCGTCATCGCCGGACTGATCATCATCGCCAACTTCCTGTCCCTGCCGTACGCCCCTCTGTGGTCCACCCTGATGATGGCGTTCTCGGGTGTCGTCATCTGGGCCCTGTGCGTGGCACAGCCCACGGGCGGCAGCCCGCGCCAGGGCGCGTCGCGCATGAGCTGAGGCACCGTCAAGGCTCCACGAACGGCTCCGGGTCCGCCTTGAGCACGCGCCAGGCGTACGAGCCCGGCTCGACGGACAGGTGGTCCCCGCCGGGGTGGGCGAGCGGTCCGGTCAGCAGGCCCGCGGTGGCTGTTCGTGGTCCGCCGCGGGCGGCAGAGGCTGCTCCGTCCAGACCGTCTTGCCGTCGTGGGTGTAGCGGGTGCCCCACCGCTCGGTGAGCTGAGCGACCAGGAAGAGCCCGCGTCCGCCCTCGTCCGTGCTGAGGGCCCGTCTCAGGTGAGGGGAGGTGTGGCTGGTGTCGGAGACCTCGCAGGTCAGGCAGTGCGTTCGGATCAGGCGCAGCGTGACGGGGCCGGCCGCGTACCGATAGGTGTTGGTGACGAGCTCGCTGGCGACCAGCTCGGTGGTGAACGCCAGCTCCGTCAGCCCCCATTCGGCCAGTTTCGCCGTGGCCAGCTCCCTCGCGCGAGCAGCGGCGGTCGCTTCCAGGGGGAGCTCCCACGAGGCGACGTTCTCCGGCGCAAGCACCCGGGTACGGGCGATGAGCAGCGCCACGTCGTCGGTGGGTACGTGGTCGACGGACAGCAGCGCGTCGACCACGGCATGGCAGGTGTGGTCCAGAGGATCGGCGGAGTGCGCGAGGCATTCGCGCAGGTTCTCCACAGCGGCGTCGACGTCGCCGCTGCGCGCCTCCAGCAGGCCGTCGGTGTAGAGCGTGAGCAGGCTGCCCTCCGGAAGATCGAGGTCGTACGTCTCGAAGGGCAGTCCACCCAGGCCGAGCGGTGGCCCCGCGGGCATGTCGAGCAAGGTGACCTGCCCGTCCGGGGTGGACACCACCGGTGCCGGGTGGCCTGCGCGTGCCAGGGAGCAGCGCCGGGAGACCGGGTCGTAGACCGCGTAGAGGCAGGTGGCCCCGAGTACCTGCTCCGCCGCCGACCGGTTGCCGTCGGCGTTCGCCTCCAGCTCGGTGGCCAGCAGACCGACCAGGTCGTCCAGCCGGGCCACCACCTCGACGGGTTCCAGGTCGAGGCTGGCCAGGGTGCGCACAGCGGCCCGCAGGCGGCCCATCGAGGCCGCGGCATGTATCCCGTGGCCGACCACGTCCCCCACGACGAGCGCGACCCGGGCACCCGACAGCGGGATCACATCGAACCAGTCGCCGCCGATGCCCGGTTCACAGCTCGCGGGGAGGTATCGGCAGGCCACCTCGACGGCCGGCAGGTCGGGCGCCACGCTCGGCAGCAGACTGCGCTGGAGAGTCAGGGCGGCGCTCTGCTGCTGGGTGAAGCGGCGGGCGTTGTCGATGCAGACGGCCGCACGCGAGGAGAACTCCTGGGCCACCGTGGCATCGTCGTCCTCGAAGGGCTCCGAATGGCGGGCTCGCCACAGGCTCACCACGCCCAGTACCAGGCCGCGCGCTACCAGCGGCACCACGATCAGCGAATGAACGCCGAGCCCCAGAGCGACCTCGACCCGTCGTCTGTCCATGGCGTACCACTCGGGGCGCAGGGACAGCAGCCGTTCGAGAATCGTCCGGCGCTCGGCCAGGCACCGCGCCTGCGGAGACTCCGGAAGGAGCGGAACCACCTCGCCCTCCTGGAACGGGACGCGGTGCTCCGGGGGCGAGAGGGCTACCCGGAGCAGCGGACCCGCCACACCCTGATGCGGTTCGTCACCATGCGTCACCGCTTTGAGGAGATCCACCGAGCAGTAGTCGGCCAAGCCGTGGGAGGCCACCTCGGCCAGCTCACGGGCGGTCTGTGTCACGTCCAGCGAGGTCCCGATCCGGGCGCTCGCCTCGTTCAGCAGGGTCAGCCTGCGCCGGGCCCGGTAGCGCTGGGTCACGTCTTCGACCGTCTCGGCCACGCCCAGAACCCGGCCCGCGGAGTCCTCCATGCGGAACGCCGAGACGGACACCATCCGCTCCCGGCCCGGATCGTGGCGGGTCCGGGCCGACTGCTCCGTGAAGATCAGCGGCTCGCCGGTCTCCAGGACGTGCCGCACCCGCTCCTCGGCCGGACCCGCGTCCTCGTCGACCATGAACTCGCTGGGACGACGGCCCACCGGCGCCTCGGCCGGAACACCGCTCGCCTTCGCGATCGCACGGTTGATCCGGATCACTCTCCTGTCCGGGCCGTAAGTGGCCAGACCGATCGGGGACCGGTGGTACAGGCCGTCGAGCAGCGCACGGTCCCGCTGCCACGCGATGACGTCCGCGGCGGGGGCTCCGACCAGGAGCCACTCCTGGCTGTCCCCGTCCCGCGTGACCGCACGGGCCCGGAAACCCATCTCCACACGGCGCCCTTCGCGGTGCCGGACGGGCAGGACACCGAACCAGCCTCCCGTCCTCATGGCGTCCACGACGGCGGACCGTGCGACAGGCAGGTCACGGGCGTCGATCAGGAGGTCCTGCCACGCCCGTCCGATCACTTCCTTGGCCGAATAGCCCAGCAGTTCCTGTGCCCGTGTGCTCCAGCCGACCACCGTGCCGTGATCGTCGAGTACCGCCGAGGCGCCCCGCCCGAGGGCGAACGGATCGTCCGGACTCTCGCTGAACAGCATCGACGGCGTCCCCATAGCCACCACCTGCCTCCGTGACTCCGATGTTCCTCCCCTCGGTCCCGGTCCGCGACCCTCGTGTTCCTCTCGGCCCGGCGGTTCGGGGGAACGCGGCGGTGCGGGCTGCCGCCGAGGGCGGGACACCGGCCCCGGCCGCCGCACGCCGGTACGGATCCGGCGCCGGCTTGACCCGGAGCGCATCCTCTCCACGCACGGCAGCGTTCAACTCCGCAGTCGGCGGCGGCCGTTCGAGGACCGTCGGCACGAAACGGCGAGGACGGGCACCGGCCACGGCGACGGGCCCGGGCCTGCCCGCTTCGAGGACCGGCTCCTCCGCGCCCGGCGCACACCCTTCCGACACCAGCAAGCCCCTCTCCCCGCCGGCGTTGACGATCAATCCGAGGCGGTGGGGAGAGGCTGTTCCGTCCAGATGGACTTGCCGTCGCGGGTGTGGCGGGTGCCCCAGCGCTGGCAGAGCGCGGAGATGAGCTGCAGGCCGCGGCCGCCCTCGTCGGTGGCGGAGGTGTGGCGGATGTGCGGTGTGGTCAGGCTGGCGTCGGAGACCTCGCAGATCAGTGCGCGGCTGCGGAGCATGCGCAGCCGGATGGGACCGCAGGCGTGCCGGACAACGTTCCCGACCAGCTCGCTCACCACGAGTTCGGTGGTCATGACCAGTTCCTCGTCGGCCAGGTCCCAGTCGGTCAGCTGGGCCCGGACCAGCTCACGGGCCTGGCCCGCAGCCACCGGGTCCTCCGGCAACGGCCACTCGGCGACGTTCTCCGCGTCCAGCGGGTGGGTGCGGGCCAGCAGCAGGGCGGCGTCGTCCGTCAGCGCGCCGTGGGCGGGGAGGAGGGCGGAGGTGAGGGTGGCGCAGAGGGCGTCCAGGCCGGACGTGTCCGCGGGTGAGTTCGGCATCGGGTTCACGGACTGACCGAGGAGCTCGGCGAGGTGACGCATGCCGGTGGTGACATCCCTGTCCTTGCTCTCGACCAGGCCGTCGCTGTAGAGGGCGAGCAGGCTGCCGGCGGGCAGCAGGGTCTCGAGGGCTTCGAAAGGTGGGGCGGCCACCCCCAGTGGCGGGTCCGGGGCCATGGGCAGGAAGGTGACGGTGCCGTCGGGGTGGGCCACCGCCGGGGGCGGCTGACCGGCGCTGGCGTACGACAGACGCCGGCTCACCGGGTCGTAGATGCCGTACAGACAGGTCGCGAAGGCGTCGTTGCCCAGCTCGCCGACGATGTCGTTGAGGTGGCCGAGGATTTCGTCGGGCGGCAGTTCCAGGTCCGACAGGGTGCGGACGGCCGTGCGGAGCCTGCCCATGGTGGCGGCCTCGGCCATGCCGTGACCCATGACGTCGCCGATCACGAGCGCCACCCGGGCCGCGGAGAGCGGGATCACGTCGTACCAGTCACCGCCGACGTCGGCTCCCTGTTTGGCCGGCTGGTAGCGCGCCGCCGTCGTCACCTCGGGCAGCTCGGGCAGTGCCTGCGGCAGCAGGCTGCGCTGGAGGGTACGGGCCCGGGTCGTCGCCTCGTCGTAGAGCCCGGCCCGCTCCAGGGCCTGCGCGATCAGTCCGCTGAGGGCGGTCAGCAGCGTTCGTTCGTCGTCGTCCAGTATCCGCGGTCGGCCGAAGGAGATCACCGCCGCACCGATCTCGCGCCCTGATACCGCGAGCGGCAGAAAGGCCCACGCCTGCTTGCCGCCCTCCCGGATCAGGATCTCGGTCTCCGGGTACCGCTTCAGGATCTCCTCCGGGGAGGAGATGAAGCGGGTGGTGCGGGTGCGCAGGGCGTCGCCCACCGGATTGGTGTCCGTCACCGTCCAGTGCCCGTCCAGCAGCCGGGTGAAGCGCTCCGGGTATCCCCGGGAACCGACCACGGTCAGCCGGTCGCCGACCACGCCGAGCATGACGAGTCCGGTGGCCCCGAAGGGTGTCATCACGCCGTCGGCCACCGCCGCCATCACGTCCTGGGCCGTGACGGCCTCGGCCAGCTCCCGGGTGATCCGCTGCACCAGGGCCGCCCGTTTCCCGGCCGCCCGCTCCGCGGCGGCCCGCTCGACCTCCCGCAGATGCCGCTCGGTGGTGTCGGTGAGGTAGAGCGTGAGGCCTTCCGGCACCGGTACCAGCCGCAGGTGGTACCAGGACGTCCCGTCCGGCCCCGGTACGTCGAATCCGGCAGGCCGGCCCTCGGCCGCGATGGCCCGGCAGCGTTGCTCCAGCCCCGGCACGGCACGTACCGCGGGAAGGTCCCAGAGCAGGGCTCCGGCCACCTCTCCCGCGGCGCCGAGGAGCCGCTCGGCGGCCTGATTGAGAAATTCGATGCGCCAGCCCGCGTCCAGGGAGACGAAGCCGTCGCTCATGTGCCGCAGCGCCCGCCCCACCGACTCGGCGGCGGCGTGCGTTTCGCTGCTGTCCCTGAGGGTGCCGATCACCTTGACCGGTGCCCCCGCCTCGTCCGTGATGGTCCGGGCACGGGCCTCGACCCAGAGGTACGTGCCGTCCTGACGCCGGATCCGGTATTCGTTCTGGAAGCCGCCGCGGAGCTGGATGCCCGTGTCGAAGCCGGCCACCGCCGTCGGCAGGTCGTCCGGGTGGATCAGCTCTGCCCACGCCTCGATGCCGCCCGCCATCACATCCGGATCGATTCCGGCCAGCACCTCCTCGACGGGCCGGTCGGCGGTCAGCCCGCCGGTACGCAGGTCCCAGGTGTACGTGACGGAGGGCGCCCCTTCCGACGTGACGGAGGGCGCCCCTTCCGCGTCCCACGGGAGAGCCTCCCGCTGTCCTGGACCGTTCTCCAGGGCGCGCAGCACGGTGGGGGACGGATTGAGGATCCCGGACGACCTGAGCCTCCCGGACATCCAGGCCGCCACGTCGTTCAGGAACGCGCGCTCCGCCGCGTCGGGCTCGGTGCCCGGGGAGAAGAGGACGGAGAGCGCGCCGCGCCGCCGGCCACCGCCCGGAACGGGAACGGCCAGGTGACCGATGCCGGCCGGGAGCCCGGACGGCCACAGGACGGTGGGGTCCCGGCCCGGCACCGGGTCGGGCGGGGCCAGGTCGGGCTGCCAGGCGACGGTGTCGTGGCGGGCGGCCCTGCTGGGCGGCGCCGTGCCCCGTACCGGGATGATCAGCCAGGGCCGGACCATCGACTCCGGCAGACCGCTGTCGGCGACCAGGTACAGGATGCCGCTCATGCCGCCGCCCGGCAGATGCACCATGCCGCCCAGGCCGTGCACCTCGGCCACGGCCTGCTGGAGCGCGGTCAGCAGCACCTCCGCATCGCGCCGGTCCTCGTCCACGGCTTCGAGCAGCCGCATCCGTATGCGATGTCGTTCCAAGGGCCGTTCGGTCTGTATGGACCCCAGGCCCTGCGGTCGGTGCAGCGGATGGGGGACGCGGGGCATGGACGGGTCGGTGCTGTGGGCATCGCCGCTTCTGGTGTTCACCACTGTCGACTGTCGCCTCCGCTCACCCGGTGGGCCGCATCTGATCGGAAGTGGACCTGCAGCGATCTACATCCGACCAATCGATACTAATCGCACTAACGTAGGCGATTTCGCCCGACTCGGGGAAGCGCTCCCGTCGGGCAACCGTATGTGGCGTCGGCTCACCCTTCGTCACCGTCGGGGCTCGTCCGGCGGCTCCGTGTCGATGACGCTCCCGCTTGCCGCATCACCCGTACCCCAGGGGGAACCCGGAAAGACGGGTGTCCAGGTGTTCTTCTCCGGTGACGGGAGGCCGGCCATGACGGGCTCGGGTGATCGTCAGGAGGCGGTTGCCGGGGCCCTCGACAGCCTCGGCACGGGTGCGTACCTGACGGATGAGCAGGGCTCGATCATCGCCGTCAACACGCGCGGGCAACAGTTGCTGGCCCGCACCGCCACGCATCTGGTCGGCCGGGACGCCCACGACACGCTGCATCGCAACAGGTGCGGGGAAGCCGTACCGAGGGCCCAGTGCCGCATCCGTGAGAGCATCCTCGGCGGGCGCACGGAGCAGGGTGGCGACGAGTGGTTCGAGCGTGGCGACGGCACGCTGCTGCCGGTGGCCTGGCTGGCCACTCCCTGCGACATCGGTCTCCCTCCGTCGGCCACGCTCGTCCTCTTTCACTCCGCCGGACGCTCCGCGCGGCCCGCCCAGCGGCCACCGGCCAGCGGACGGCTCTCCGAACTGGAACGGCTCACGCTGCTCGCCGAGACCACCACGCTGCTCACCTCCACCCTGGACATCCACGAGGCGCTGCGTCGCCTGATCCACCTGGTTGTGCCCCGCCTTGCGGACTGGGCCGTCATCGACCTGATCAGCGAGTGCAACGAGGTGTGGCGCTTCGCCGTCGCCCACGCCGAGGGCGGCACCGTGGTGTTCCGGGAGGACCTCCAGGGCCCCATGCCGCCGGTGCCGCAGGAGTCCACGATGCCCCTGTCCCGTGCCCTGCGCGGCGTCGCGTCCTCCATGGCCGGTCCCGAGACCTATCAGGGGCCGCCCGACTCCGGCATCGCGGTGGAGCAGCGGCGCCTGTTCGAGGCGACACGCATGCACTCGGCAATCCTGGTCCCCCTGCGCAGCCTGCACGACGTTCTGGGCGCCCTCACCCTCGGCCGTGCCGACCAGCTCGAGCGGTTCACCGCGACCGACACCGCCCTGCTGGAGGACATCGCCCGCCGCGCCAGCTTCGCCCTGGAGAACGCCCGCCTCTACCAGCGTCAGCGCAAGGTCGCCGAGACCATGCAGCGCCATCTGCTGCCGAAGCTGCCGCGTACGCCCGGCCGCAGCATGACCGCCCGCTACCTGCCCGCACCGGACGCCTCACAGGTCGGCGGCGACTGGTACGACGCCTTCACACTGGCCGACGGCGCCACCGCCCTCGCCATCGGTGACGTCGTCGGCCACGACCTGGACGCGGCGGCCGGCATGGCCCAGCTGCGCAACATGCTGCGCGCGTACGCCCTTTCCCAGCAGGAGCCACCGAGCAAGATCGTGGAATGGCTCGACCGGGCGACCCTGTCCATCACCGAGGTCTCCATGGCCACGCTCGTCTTCGGCCGCCTGACGCAGAACGACGCCGGCCAGTGCGAGTGGTCCTGGACCAACGCCGGTCATCCACCACCGCTCCTCGTCACCCACGAGGGCGTGGCCCGCTATCTGACCGGCGGTCACGGGGTCCTGCTGGGTGCCGCTCCCGACCAGACCCGGCCCGACGCGACGGTGGAGCTGCCGCCCTGGGCGACCCTCCTCCTCTACACCGACGGCCTGATCGAATCCCCCCGCCACACCCTGGAGGAGGGCCTGAACCGCCTGCGCCGGCACGCCGCGTGCTTGGCCCAACGCCCCCTGGAGTCCTTCACGGACCAGCTGCTGACACGAGCACGCCCACCGGACAACGACGACGACGTGGCCCTGCTCGCCGTCCGGCACGTGCCCGGGTAGCGGGACACCGGACAGCACCGCTCCCCTGCCGGGGACGGCGTCCGGGCCGAGCATGACGGCGCCGGGCGGTTCGGCGAACATCGCATCCGCCAGGACCGCGCCCCGACGGCCCCGGCAGTCTGGGCAGGGACGTACGCGGCCACCTCCCGCACGGTCATGCCGTCGCTGCTCCTGCGACCGGTGAACCAGGCGGCGAGCGTGACGACCGGGTTGAAGTGCGCGCCGGAGACCGGCCCCAGCAAAGCGATCAGCACGCCCAGGCCGAACACGGTGGCAAGCGAGTCGGCGAGCAGCTGTACGCCGACGTCCCGCGACGGTCGCCTGAATACCGGAGCCGACCACCACGGCGGCCGGTGCGGCCGTACCCACCGCTTCGGCCACCGCACGCCGACCGAGCCAGGCGTTCACGCGGTCACCCCAGCGCGCCGGGGAACCGACAGGAACGAAGCCAGCCGCGCCGGTGCGTCGGGCAGCGCCCAGTAGTACACCCACGTCCCGCGCCGCTCGCAGTCGATGAGACCCGCCTGCCGGAGAAGCTTGAGGTGGTGGGAGATCGTCGGCTGTGACAGATCGAAGGCGGGCGTCAGCTCACACACGCACACCTCACCGCCGTCCCGTGAAGCGATCATCGACAGCAGACGCAGCCGTACCGGATCACCGAGAGCCTTGAAGACCTTGGCCAGTTCCGCCGCCTGGTCGTCGTCCAGCGGCGCGGCGGCGAGCCGCTGACAGCAGGCACCGCGGTTCGTGTCCCGGCCGAGGATTTCGAGCCCCTGTTTCGACATGCCTCTATGTTGACGTTTTTCGATCCAAGACGCAAGGTTGAATCAACGAACGTCAATACAAGCCGTTCCAGGGCACCGCCATGCCCCGTCATCCAGGAGTGACTCATGCCCGAGCAGTCCACCGACCTGCGTGAAACCGTCCGCCGGCGATACGCGGCAGCAGCCGTCGAGGTCACCGAAGGCGGCACCGCGTGTTGCGGACCGCAGCCCGTCGAGGTCGACGAGAACTTCGGCTCCGCCCTCTACGCAGCGGACGAACGCGACACGCTCCCCGCCGAGGCCCTGGCCGCCTCCCTCGGCTGCGGCAATCCCACCGCCGTGGCCGATCTCCACGAGGGGGAACGCGTCCTCGATCTCGGGTCCGGAGGCGGCATCGACGTCCTGCTCTCCGCCCGGCGCGTCGGCCCGACGGGCAAGGCGTACGGACTCGACATGACCGACGAAATGCTCGCCCTGGCCCTGGCCAACGCCGCGAAGGCAGGCGCCACGAACGTCGAGTTCCTCAAGGGCACGATCGAGGCCATCCCCCTGCCCGCGAGCACCATCGACGTGGTGATCTCGAACTGCGTGATCAACCTGTCCACGGACAATCCGGCGGTGTTCGCGGAGACGTTCCGCGTCCTGAAGCCGGGCGGCCGGATCGGCGTGTCCGACGTGGTCGCAGACGACTCCCTGACCCCCGAGCAGCGAGGCGAGCGCGGCGACTACGTCGGCTGCATCGCAGGCGCCCTTTCGTTCAGTGAGTACCGCGAAGGCCTCGAAGCGGCAGGCTTCACGGACGTCGAGATCACTCCGACCCACGGCGTGGCCGACGGCATGCACTCGGCGATCGTGCGCGCCCGCAAGCCCGCCGCAGTGGCCGCGACCGGGACCGCCGGGCCGACGGCCGACACCTGCTGTGGCGTGAATGCCTGCTGCACCCCGGCCGAGACCCCGGCGGATCCGGCCGTCACGGTCACGGAGGCCAAGGCCGCATCCGGCTGCGGTTGCCGGAGCTGAGGCACCGCCAGGAGGGCCCCGGCACGTTGTCAGCCACTCTCATGAGTGGGGCCGGGGCCGGACCCACTCCACTTCCGAGTGAATGACGCAGGAGCCCTCCACGCGCGACGAGGGCAGGGGCGTCCGGGACACCTCCCGCGCGGGAGACTGCCGCCGACCGGTCGGTACGCGTACCGCGTCCAGCGCAGCGACAACCTCGTCCTCCGCCCCTGCCGGCACATCCGCGACGCGCCCCAGCACCTCACTCACCCCAGTGAGCGTGTCCACCCGGCGCCGGCGCACCGGCGTAACACCTCCGCGTTGCTGAAGGGAAGTTACGCCGCTCGTAGGCGTGCGCGGCTTTGAGCGGTCAACTGCCTTGGGTGATTCAGTTGATGCAGTCCGGCACGGTGCCGGCGCAGTTTGTCGGAGTGTTGCCACGGACACGGCTGTTCGTGAGGGTGACGGTCGCGGGGGGCTGGTTGAGGATGCCGCCTGCGCCAATGCCGTCGGTGGCCGTGTTGTCGTTGACGTTCGATCCCTGCACGATCGCGGTTCCGGCGTTCGAACCGATCGTAAGGTTGGCGATTCCGCCACCGTCAGACGCTACGTTTCCGTTCACGTTGCTGTCCCGCACCGTGAGGCTTCCGTCGTTGGCGATTCCGCCACCGAACCCGCTGGCAGAGTTGTTGTTGAAGCGGCTCCTGACGATCGTCATTGTCCCGTCGGGGGGGGGGGCGCCGCCGCGGTGGGGGGGGGGGGGGGTGGGGGCGCGGGGGGGGGGCGGGGGCGGCCGGGGGGGACGGGGTGGGGCGGGGGGCGGCGGCCGCCACGGCGGCTCGTGAGAAGACCTGCGACATGGCCTGCCCAACGCGCGCGGCTCCCGGACGTTGCGCGGCCGCCCCGCCGAGGACAAGGACTTTGCCCTGTGGCCCGGGTGCCTAGTACCGTGGGGGGCGATTGGTGACAGCACGCTCGACTGTGTCATCATCTGCACGCACCACTCACGCGCTCGCGTGGGGGGTTGTGCTGGAGGCGTCGCCTAGTCCGGTCTATGGCGCCGCACTGCTAATGCGGTTTGGGCCTTAAAGCCCATCGAGGGTTCAAATCCCTCCGCCTCCGCCCCGATCACCGAAGCCCCGGCCCGCTGGCCGGGGCTTCGGTGTTTTCGCAGGTCACAAGGGGTGCGGTCAATGGATTTCACATGACGGCGGCAGTCATGTAATGTTCTTCCTGTCGCCGCGAGCGGGCCGGAAGGGCCGGGAGCGGAGACGGAAAACAAGAGAAAACAAGCACTCGTAGCTTAACGGATAGAGCATCTGACTACGGATCAGAAGGTTGCAGGTTCGAATCCTGCCGAGTGCACACAGGTTAGAGGCCCCGGAGAGAGGCGGATTCCAGGGGTCGTAGCAACACCGTGGTGAGTTGATCAAGCCGCGAGCAGTTTAGACAGACGCGGGGGGGGGGGTTAGCAACCCCGCGATTTTAGTGGGCGCGCGTTTATTTATGGGGCGCCCCC
>NZ_JBHYKH010000087.1:16493-23506 GCF_042741275.1 Streptomyces sp. NPDC058964 | reverse complement strand
GTGGGTCCTTTCTGGGGGGTTTATCCCCCAACACCCCCCCCCCCTCTTCACATCTGCCTTACTTCTTGTACTCCTTCAGGCAGAGCAGGAAGTCGCTGCCGTCACCGCTCTCGGTGTACGTGTACTGGAAGTCCTTGGCCGCGGCCTCGCACTTCGTCGAAGCCGACAGCTCGGTCGAGTACTTGCCCTTGACCTTGGCCAGCACCACGTACTGAGCCTTCGACGACTTGCAGTCGACGACCTCGAGGTCCGGGCTGGAGTCGTTGCTGCTGCCGCGGTGCATGCAGTCGCCGACCTTGGCCGTGTCCGCGTCGTTCTGGCTGGCTATGTAGCCACCGATGGCCACGCCGATCGCGGCCACGACGATGACGATGTTCTTGATCGTCTTGAAGCCGATCTTGCGCTTGGGCTGCTGCGGGGGCACCGGAGCGTACGGCGCGCCGGGCTGCGGCGGGTACGGAGCCTGCCCCTGGGGCGGGAACGGGGCCTGACCCTGCTGCGGGTAGCCGCCCTGCGGCGGGTACGGAGCCTGGCCCTGGGGCGGCGGAGTCGTCACTTGGGGTCCCCCTAGAACGTGGGTGCGCATGGCAACGGGGCTGCGCGTGGCGCGATATAAGACGCACGTAAGTTAGCGGCTCCCACTGACAACCCTGTAATCCAGGGGGAGTCTGTAGCTCTGATGTGACACTTACCGGTGGCCAAAGCGGGCCATAGACGCAGCAACTGCCCCGTAGATAACGGCCACCGTGACCACCAGGACCGTCGAGCGGCCGTCCGGCGGCAGCATCAGGGCGGCCGCCCCCGCGGCGCCGACGAAGGCGACGTTGAACAGGACGTCGTACACGGAGAAGATCCGGCCACGGAAGGCGTCGTCGACGGTGGACTGCACGATCGTGTCAGTGGAGATCTTCGCGCCCTGGGTGATCAGTCCCAGGACGAAGGCCGCGACCAGCATGGGACCGGTGGCGAAGGGCAGGCCGAGTGCCGGTACCAGGACCGCGGCCGACGCCGCGCACACGACGATCCAGCGTCCCGGGCCGAGCCGTTCGGCCGCCGGAGGTGTCACCACGGCCGCGGCGAAGAAGCCGGCGCCGGACATTCCCAGTGCGAGACCCAGGAGGCGGAGCCCCTCGTTCGGGCTGGACGAGAGCGCGTACCGGCACAGCATCAGCACCATGACCAGCAGGGCGCCGTAGCAGAAGCGCATCAGGGTCATCGTGAGCAGTGCCCAGACGGCCTCCCGGCGCTGGGGTGCGGCGAGATGCCGTACGGCCGCCAGAAGTTCCCGCGCGGTGCCCACGAGTGCCGTTCCCAGCTGTGGGAGCGTGTGGTCCCGGTCGGGGCCGAGCAGGC
The DNA here is from genome assembly GCF_042741275.1 of Streptomyces sp. NPDC058964. Classification (NCBI taxonomy): domain Bacteria; kingdom Bacillati; phylum Actinomycetota; class Actinomycetes; order Kitasatosporales; family Streptomycetaceae; genus Streptomyces; species Streptomyces sp. NPDC058964. The sequence continues at coordinate 22,153 of NZ_JBHYKH010000087.1, read as the reverse complement.
CGGGCGCCATGGAGAGCGACGCCAGCGACGCGCACAGATAGAGGGTGGCGCCCAGCAGGACGACCGCGGCGTCGGAGTCCGACACCACCAGCCGCGCCAGGAAGGCGAGACCGCCGCCCGCGGTCGCGGCGAGCGTTCCGGCGGTCGGCGAGAGGGAGTTGGCCATCACCAGGCGCTCGGTGTCGACCACGCGCGGCAGGGCGGCGGAGAGGCCGGACAGGACGAAGCGGTTGACGGCGGTCACGCACAGCGCGGACACGTAGAACAGCCAGTCCGGTACCTGGCTGACCATCAGGACGGCGGTGGCGGCCGCCAGCACGGCGCGCAGCAGGTTGCCGTGGACGAGAACCTGTCGGCGCCGCCAGCGGTCCAGCAAGACCCCGGCGAAAGGGCCCACCAGCGAGTACGGGAGCAGGAGCACCGCCATCGCCGAAGCGATCGAGGCGGCCGAGGTCTGTTTCTCAGGGGAGAAGACGACGTACGTGGCGAGAGCGACCTGATAGACGCCGTCAGCGCCCTGGGACAGCAGGCGCACGGAGAGCAGGCGCCGGAAGTTCCGGAAACGGAGCAGGACGCGCAGGTCGCGAACCACGGGCATGGGGCACAGCCTCACACACAGGGAGGGTCCCCGGGTCGTACAACCCGGGGACCCTCACAGCCCTGGCAGGAGCGTTCTCAGACGAGCGCCGGACTCAGCGCTCGACCTCGCCGCGGATGAACTTCTCGACGTTCTCGCGGGCCTCGTCGTCGAAGTACTGGACCGGCGGGGACTTCATGAAGTACGAGGACGCCGACAGGATCGGGCCGCCGATGCCGCGGTCCTTGGCGATCTTCGCGGCGCGCAGGGCGTCGATGATGACACCGGCCGAGTTCGGGGAGTCCCAGACCTCGAGCTTGTACTCCAGGTTCAGCGGGACGTCGCCGAAGGCGCGGCCCTCGAGGCGGACGTAGGCCCACTTGCGGTCGTCGAGCCAGGCCACGTAGTCGGACGGGCCGATGTGGACGTTCTTCTCGCCGAGGTCCCGGTCGGGGATCTGGGAGGTGACGGCCTGCGTCTTGGAGATCTTCTTGGACTCCAGGCGCTCGCGCTCGAGCATGTTCTTGAAGTCCATGTTGCCGCCGACGTTCAGCTGCATCGTGCGGTCCAGGATGACACCCCGGTCCTCGAACAGCTTCGCCATGACGCGGTGCGTGATGGTGGCGCCGACCTGGGACTTGATGTCGTCGCCGACGATCGGGACGCCCGCCTCGGTGAACTTGTCCGCCCACTCCTTGGTGCCGGCGATGAAGACCGGGAGGGCGTTGACGAAGGCGACCTTGGCGTCGATGGCGCACTGGGCGTAGAACTTCGCCGCGTCCTCGGAACCGACGGGCAGGTAGCAGACGAGGACGTCGACCTGCTTGTCCTTCAGGATCTGGACGACGTCGACCGGCTCGGCCTCGGACTCCTCGATGGTCTCGCGGTAGTACTTGCCGAGGCCGTCGAGGGTGTGGCCGCGCTGGACGGTGACACCGGTGTTGGGCACGTCGCAGATCTTGATGGTGTTGTTCTCGGACGCGCCGATGGCGTCCGCGAGGTCGAGGCCGACCTTCTTCGCGTCCACGTCGAACGCGGCGACGAACTCGACGTCGCGGACGTGGTAGTCGCCGAACTGCACGTGCATCAGGCCCGGGACCTTGGACGCCGGGTCGGCGTCCTTGTAGTACTCGACGCCCTGCACCAGCGACGCGGCGCAGTTACCCACGCCGACGATGGCTACGCGAACCGAACCCATTTGGGTTGCTCCCTGTGTGTACGAGTGAGGCCCTCGGCGGGCGCTCACGTGGCGGTGTCGCCGGGCGTATCCGTCCGGGGGGTGTCCCCGGGACGGGGCAGGCCGCCCGTCGCTCCAGTTGTGGTGTTCTGCTGAGCGGACCCCCCTGAGGCGGAACCCTTCAGGTCCCGCCCGGCCCGCTCGCTCTCGATGAGCTCGTTCAGCCAGCGCACTTCGCGCTCCACGGACTCCATCCCGTGGCGCTGGAGCTCAAGCGTGTAGTCGTCGAGTCGCTCCCGCGTACGCGCCAGCGAGGCGCGCATCTTCTCCAGGCGCTCCTCCAGCCGGCTGCGGCGGCCCTCCAGGACACGCATGCGCACATCGCGCGACGTCTGCCCGAAGAAGGCGAAACGGGCGGCGAAGTGTTCGTCCTCGTACGCGTCGGGGCCGGTCTGCGAGAGCAGCTCCTCGAAATGTTCCTTACCTTCCGCCGTCAACCGGTAGACGATCTTGGCACGGCGTCCCGCGAGGGGAGCGGCCAGGGCGTCCTCGTGGGTGCTGCCCGGCTCCTCGATCAACCAGCCGTTGGTGACCAGCGTCTTGAGGCAGGGGTAGAGCGTCCCGTAGCTGAACGCTCGGAACACACCCAGTGACGTATTGAGGCGTTTGCGCAGCTCGTAGCCGTGCATCGGAGACTCGCGGAGCAGGCCGAGCACGGCGAACTCGAGGATGCCGGAACGTCGGCTCATCGTCGCCTCCTCTCGCCCTTATCTCTCGTTGATGTATCGACTCGATACATCAAGACGATAGAACGGCCTTCCGCATGCGACAAGTGGGGGGATGGTGAACGGGATCACATCACCGATTCGCATGAGGAGAGTTGTCTGATTTGGCCTGAATCCTGGGGCTAGGCGGGTTTTGGCGGTGCGTAGTCTGTGCGGCATGCACACCACCGGGAACCAAGTGACGCTTGGGGACGTCATCGTCCTCGGTGCAGTACGGGTGAATGCAGGAACGACCGCATCCGTACTTCGGGGGGACCGGAAACCAGCCGCCGTTTCCAGGCGCGCAAAGGTGCGCCTGCCCGAGGAGTAATCGTTCGATGAGCGAGCACCGTCGCAAACCGCCGCAGCCGCAGGGAGGCGGACGTGCCGCGGCCCGACGCGGCCAGTCCGGCTCGTCCTCCGGCCGCCGTGCGGCACCGCGTGGCGCCACCGGGTCCCCTTCCGACTCCTATGGGTCCAGTTCCTATGGATCGGACTCCTATGGCCCGGGAGGTGAAACGCGCCCCTACGGCAGCCGTACCGAGGCTCGCCGGGCGGCGCAGAGAAGCAACGGAGGCCGCCGCAGGGCGGCCGACGAGGGTCCCGGCGGCCGACGAGGCGGACCGGGCGGGCCTGGCGGACCGGGGCGCGGCAGAGGCCGCGCGACCGCGTCGGCCAGGAAGCGGTTCATCGACTATCCGCGCTTCGACAGGGACGGGTGGCGCCGCTGGGTGCCCTCCTGGAAGCTCGTGACCGGGCTCTTCATCGGCTTCATGGGCAGCCTCGTGGCCATGGTCGGCGTCGGCTACGCGATGGTCTCCATCCCCAACGAGAACGACGCGGCCAAGTCCCAGAACAACGTCTACTACTGGGCCGACAACACGCAGATGGTCGCCACCGGTACGGGCATCAACCGCCAGAACGTCACCATCGACCAGATCCCCGAGGCCATGCAGTGGGCGGTGATCTCGGCGGAGAACAAGAGCTTCTACCAGGACTCCGGCGTCGACCCCATGGGTATCGCCCGCGCCCTGGTCAACATGGCCCGTGGTGGTCAGACGCAGGGTGGTTCGACGATCACCCAGCAGTTCGTCAAGAACACCTACCTGAGCCAGGACCAGACGCTCTCCCGCAAGTTCAAGGAGATGTTCATCTCCATCAAGGTGGGCACCAAGCTCACCAAGCCCCAGATCCTGCAGGGCTACCTGAACACCTCGTACTACGGCCGTGGCGCGTACGGCATCCAGGCTGCCGCGCAGACCTACTTCGGCGTGGACGCCGTCAAGCTCCAGCCGAGCCAGTGCGCCTTCCTCGCCGCGCTGCTCAAGGGCCCGACGTACTACGACCCGGCCGGCAACCAGGACCTCGACGCCGCGGCGTCGCCCAAGGCGAACCGCCAGCGTTCCGAGGCGCGCTGGAGCTGGATTCTCGGTGAGATGCACAAGGACAAGCGCATCACCGACGCGCAGTACCAGACGGCGATCAAGAAGTACCCGACCGTCCTGGGCCGCAAGGCGACCAAGGGCATGACCGGCCAGATCAGCTACCTGGCCGACACGGCCAAGAAGTACGTCCTGGCCCACTCCCACATCACGGAAGCCCAGTTCGACCAGGGCGGCTACCAGATCTACACGACCTTCAAGAAGAGCAACGTCAACGCTCTGAGCGCGGCCGTGAAGAAGATCGAGAAGGCGCGCCTCGACCCGAAGACGCGCGAGAAGGACAAGTACGTCCAGTTCGGCGCGGCCTCGGTGAAGCCCAATGACGGTGCGATCGTCGCGCTCTACGGCGGCGCCGGCTACGAGAACAACCACTTCACCAACAACGCCGACACCTCGGGTGTCCCCGTCGGTTCGACGTGGAAGCCGTTCGTGCTCGCGGCGGCCATGGAGTACGGCACGTACAAGACCGCTCCGACCGGTGTGTCGCCGCTGAGCAAGTACAACGGCAACGACCATCTCAAGGTCAGGAACGAGGACGGCAGCTTCGTCCTGAACAAGGACAACTCGGTCTTCTTCCAGAACAACGAGAGCAACCACGCCTGGGGCTACATCACCCTGCGCAAGGCGATGGAGCAGTCCATCAACACCCCGTTCGTCCAGCTCGGATGGGACGTGGGAATGTCGAAGGTGAAGGACGTGGCCAAGCGCTCCGGCATCCTCGAGGGCAGCTTCGCCTCGCTCAACCCGTCCTTCGCGCTCGGCACCTCGACCCCCAGCGCGATCCGCATGGCCGACGCCTACGCGACCTTCGCCGCGCAGGGCAAGCACACGGACCCGTACTCGGTGACCATGGTCAAGAGGGACGGGCAGCCGTTCGGTGACTTCAAGAAGCCGACTCCCTCCACGGCGATGCCGGCGGACGTGGCGAACAATGTCACGGACACGCTGGAGAACGTCATCCAGAACGGTACGGGCCAGAACGCCAAGGCCCTGGGTCGTACCGCGGCGGGCAAGACCGGTACCACCGACAGCAACAAGTCGGCCTGGTTCGTCGGCTACACCCAGCAGCTGTCGACGTCCGTCGCGATGTTCCGGGAGAACCCGAAGGACCATGAGCTGCTCTCCATGAACGGTACGGCCGGCGTGGCGTCCATCCACGGTGGTGACATCCCGACGTCGGTGTGGACCGAGTACATGAAGGCCGCACTCAAGAACGCCAACGACCCGGGATTCCCGGACGCCCCGAAGATCGGCGACGTCGCGGACGAGGCGGGCGCACCTTCCCCGACTCCCTCCGTCACCATCACGCCGAGCGAGACGCCGAGCGACACGCCCACCCCCACGCCCAGCGAACCGACCCTCTCGCCGTCGCCCACGCCGACCGAGACCTGCCGGTTCTTCCGCTGTGGAAACACCACTGGTGGGAGCACGGGCGGTACGGACGGTGGGACGACATCCTCACCAACGGCAACCGATACGACCGGAACGGGTACCACCAAGGGCAACGGCAACGGAGGCAACTTCTTCGGAGGCCAGACCGGCTAGTCACGACCTTGACCGGTTGTGGCCGTTTCGCCCGCCAAGTGTGTTTCACGTGAAACATGGGCCGGCCACCACAAAACCGTTCGGGGGGACACGGATGGTTGAAAAAAACCGAAAGGAGGTGGTTGGCACAGAACAATTGGAGAAAACACACCACC
>NZ_JBHYKH010000087.1:0-16483 GCF_042741275.1 Streptomyces sp. NPDC058964 | reverse complement strand
TCCCCCCGCGGTCCCGTGTGTGGCGCCGCCCCCCCCCACATAGGTTCTCACCGCACACGGGGCCCCCCCCCCCCCCACGAGGTGCGGCGGCCCTCGGCGTATTCCTAGACACGTACGGCAGGATGTGCCCCATGCCCAGTGCAGAAACGACGCCCGCGAGCGTGCACGAGCCGGAGCCGGTGCGGCCGACCAGGGAGGACGAGGTCGCCGCGGCCGGCAGTGAGCTGATCGGCGGTCCCATCGGCCGCCGTGCCCTGCTCGGGACGTCCTGGTGGACGCCCGTACGGGTGGTCGCGCTCGTGGCGATCGGCATGTTCGCCCTCGGCCTGGTTCAGAAGGCGCCCTGTTACAACAGCGCCTGGTTCTTCGGCGCCAGTTCCCAGTACACGCACGCGTGCTACTCGGACATCCCGCACCTGTACCAGGGGCGCGGCTTCTCCGATGGGCTGGTGCCGTACTTCGACAAGCTCCAGGGCGACATGGACTACCTCGAATACCCGGTGCTGACCGGTGTCTTCATGGAGGTGGCCTCCTGGCTCACGCCGCACAGCGGCAGCATCCAGCACCAGGAGCAGTGGTACTGGTTCGTCAACGCCGGAATGCTGATGGCGTGCGCCGCCGTCATCGCCGTCTGTGTGAGCCGTACGCACGGCCGCCGGCCCTGGGACGGCCTCCTGGTCGCTCTGGCGCCCGCCTTCGCGCTGACGGCCACCATCAACTGGGACCTGCTGGCGGTCGCTCTGACGGCCGCGGCGATGCTGATGTGGTCGCGAGGCCGCTCCCTCGCCTTCGGTGTCCTGCTGGGGCTCGCCACGGCCGCCAAGCTCTATCCCGTCCTGCTGCTCGGCCCCCTGCTGCTGCTGTGCTGGCGCGCGGGCAAGTGGCGGGACTTCGGCAAGGCCCTGGGCGGCGCGGCGGTGGCCTGGTTCGCCGTGAACCTGCCGGTGATGGCGTTCGCGTTCGAGGGCTGGTCGAAGTTCTACACGTTCAGCCAGGAGCGGGGCGTGGACTTCGGCTCCTTCTGGCTGATCTGGGCGCAGAACTCGAGCAACCCGCCCACCACCGACACCGTCAACACGCTCGCCACGCTGCTGATGCTGCTGTGCTGCGCGGGTATCGCGGCGCTCACCTTCACGGCCCCGCGCCGCCCGCGCTTCGCCCAGCTCGCCTTCCTGATCGTGGCCGCCTTCATCCTGACCAACAAGGTCTACTCGCCGCAGTACGTGCTGTGGCTGGTGCCGCTGGCCGTGCTGGCGCGGCCGAAGTGGCGGGACTTCCTGATCTGGCAGGCGTGCGAGGTGGCGTACTTCCTGGGGATCTGGATGTACCTCGCGTACACGACCAGCGGGGACGCCCACAAGGGCCTGCCGACCCAGGGCTACCACTGGGCGATCGCGGTTCACCTGCTGGGCACGCTCTACCTGTGCGCCATGGTCGTGCGGGACATCCTCATGCCGGAGCGGGACGTTGTGCGCCGGGCGGGCGACGACGACCCTTCGGGCGGGGTGCTCGACGGTGCGGAGGACATCGTCGTGTTCGGCGCGGCGGCCCGTCGCCCGCGGCACGCCGCTCAGTTCGGTGCTCCGCAGGTTCCTCAAGTGGAGTGGGGCGGCCAGGGGCCGACGTCCTCCACGGAGAGTTCGCTCTGAGCGAACAGGGCCTGGCAGGCCCCGGCCGCAGGGCGGGCGCACGGCACGGAAAAGGCCGTACACGGGAGATCCGTGTACGGCCTTTCTGCTGCCAGGAGGCCTCTCAGCGGTCCGCGGGTCAGCGGTCCACGAGCCGGTCGAACTGCGTGGTGGTGTGCCTCAGATGGGCCACCAGCTCCTCGCCCACCTTCGGCTCGGGCGCGTCCGACGGCACGAACAGGATCGACACCTGCATGTGCGGGGGCTCCGCGAACCAGCGCTGCTTGCCGCCCCAGACGAACGGAGAAAGGTTCCGGTTGACCGTGGCCAGGCCGGCCCGTGCGACGCCCTTGGCGCGCGGCATGACGCCGTGCAGGGCTTTGGGGGCCTCCAGGCCCACCCCGTGCGACGTACCGCCCGCCACGACCACCAGGAAGCCGTCCGAGGCGGCCTTCTGCTGGCGGTAGCCGAAGCGGTCGCCCTTGGCCACACGCGTGACGTCCAGGACCGCGCCGCGGTACTCGGTGGCGTCGTGGTCGCCCAGCCACAGCCGCGTGCCGATGCGGGCGCGGAAGCGGGTCTGCGGGAACTGTTGTTGCAGCCGGGCGAGTTCGTCGGCCTTGAGGTGGCTGACGAACATCGTGTGCAGCGGCAGGCGGGCCGCACGCAGGCGGTCCATCCAGCCGATGACCTCCTCGACGGCGTCCGAACCGTCGGTGCGGTCCAGCGGCAGGTGGATGGCGAAGCCTTCCAGCCGGACGTTCTCTATGGCCGAGTGCAGCTGCGGCAGTTCTTCCTCGCTGATGCCGTGCCGCTTCATCGTGGACATCACCTCGATGACGACACGGGCACCGACCAGGCCGTACACGCCGTCGATGGACGACACCGAGCGGATGACCCGGTCGGGCAGCGGCACGGGCTCCTCACCGCGCCGGTACGGCGTCAGCACCAGCAGGTCGCCGCCGAACCAGTCCTTGATACGTGCTGCCTCGTACGTCGTGCCGACGGCGAGGATGTCAGAGCCCAGCCGCGTGGCCTCCTCCGCGAGGCGTTCGTGCCCGAAGCCGTAGCCGTTGCCCTTGCAGACCGGGACGAGCCCCGGGAACTGCTCCTGCACGTGTTTGTGGTGCGCACGCCAGCGCGCGGTGTCGACGTAGAGCGTGAGCGCCATGGCCGGACCTGGAACCTTTCTCGTGGCTGCGGTGTATCAAGGGTATGGAAGCACTGAACGTGACGTCAGCGTCGCGACATGTAGATGTCGAGAGCCTTGTGGAGCAGCTTGTTCAGCGGGAAGTCCCACTCGCCGAGGTACTCCGCGGCCTGCCCGCCGGTGCCCACCTTGAACTGGATCAGGCCGAAGAGGTGGTCGGTCTCGTCCAGCGAGTCGGAGATGCCCCGCAGGTCGTAGACGGTGGCGCCGAGCGCGTAGGCGTCGCGCAGCATCCGCCACTGCATCGCGTTCGAGGGCCGGACCTCTCGCCCGATGTTGTCGGAGGCGCCGTAGGAGTACCAGACGTGCCCACCGACGATCAGCATCGTCGCCGCCGACAGGTTCACCCCGTTGTGCCGGGCGAAGTACAGCCGCATGCGGTTGGGGTCCTCGGTGTTGAGGGCCGTCCACATGCGCTGGAAGTACGACAGCGGGCGGGGCCGGAAGTGGTCGCGCACGGCCGTGATCTCGTACAGCCGCTGCCATTCCTCGAGGTCCTGGTAGCCACCCTGGACGACCTCGACGCCGGCCTTCTCGGCCTTCTTGATGTTGCGGCGCCACAGCTGGTTGAAGTTCTTGTGCACCTCTTCCAGGGAGCGGTTGGCCAGCGGCACCTGGAAGACGTAACGGGGCTGCACGTCGCCGAAGCCGGCGCCGCCGTCCTCGCCCTGCTGCCAGCCCATGCGGCGCAGCTTGTCGGCCACCTCGAAGGCGCGCGGCTCGATGAAGTCGGCCTCGATGTCGCGCAGACGCTTCACGTCCGGGTCCTGGATGCCCTGCTTGATGGAGTTGGCCTCCCAGCGCCGGATGATCACCGGCGGGCCCATCTTCACGGAGAAGGCGCCCTGCTGCTTGAGGTGGGCGAGCATCGGCTGGATCCAGTCGTCCAGATTGGGCGCGAACCAGTTGATGACCGGGCCCTCGGGAAGGTAGGCGAGGTAGCGCTTGATCTTGGGCAGCTGGCGGTAGAGGACCAGGCCCGCGCCGACCATCTCGCCGGTGCGGTCGTCGAACCAGCCGAGGTTTTCGGAGCGCCACTCCGCCTTCACATCGGCCCAGGCCGGGACCTGCATGTGGCTCGCCGCTGGCAGGCTCTGGATGTATGCCAGATGTTGCTCGCGGCTGATGGTCCTCAGGGTCAGGCTCATGTCGGGGCGCTCCTCGGGCTGGTGTGTCCCCATGGGTACAGGGGCTCCGGCTCTCGCGCGAAGCCTACTGCGCCTGTCGAGCGCCCCGACTGGGCGCACGGGTGCTTCGCCCCGGCCTGCCGTGCACCGGGGCGATCAGGCATGTTCTACGGACGTTCGAGCGGCGGTGTCCGGAGGGTCATCCGCCGATTCCGCCGAACAGGCCGCCGTGCGCCATTCCCAGGTAGAAACCGACGCCCGAGGCACCGAGACCCAGGATCAGACCGAGGCGCTCACGGGTGGTCTCCGAGATCCACTGCCCGTAGGCGCCGGTGAAGATCCCCACCAGGCCCGTCCATGAGCTGATCAGGTGGAGGTTGTCGAACATCGCCGTGATGAAGGACGTCACACCCAGAACCAGGGTCACCAGGGTCAGTGCGTCCTGGACGGGATGAGGTTTGCCGTCCGTCGCGAGAAAGGATCCGGCGGTGTTGGGTCGCAATGCCTGCTGTGCCATAGGGCACCTCCTGCGGAAGGCGGCGCATCGTAGCGCCATACACACCCGACGTGTACAGATTGAGGGTCCCCGCGGTCGGATTTCAACCGGAAGCGGGGGTGCGGGTACTCTGTACCGTCTGCACCGGTGTCTGCCCAGGCCATGGCAGGGACTCCCGGCGGGAGCCCCGATTGTCAGTGGTGGCCGATACCGTTGCGTACGCATCACAACCCTCCTGCCACGGAACGACCGTGGCCGCTGAGTCCAAAGGAGGTGGGTTCCACATGCGTCACTACGAGGTGATGGTCATCCTCGACCCCGATCTGGAGGAGCGCGCTGTCGCCCCCCTGATCGAGAACTTCCTCTCCGTCGTCCGTGAGGGCAACGGCAAGGTGGAGAAGGTCGACACCTGGGGCCGTCGTCGTCTCGCGTACGAGATCAAGAAGAAGCCCGAGGGCATCTACTCGGTCATCGACCTGCAGGCCGAGCCTGCGGTCGTCAAGGAGCTCGACCGCCAGATGAACCTGAACGAGTCGGTCCTCCGGACCAAGGTCCTCCGCCCCGAGACCCACTGAGCCTCCAGCTCAGCTGATCCCGGGATTCGAGTAGCAGCAACCAAGCAGCCAGAGCAGCAAACCCGCCGAGAGGTTCCCCCATGGCAGGCGAGACCGTCATCACGGTCGTCGGCAATCTTGTCGACGACCCCGAGCTGCGCTTCACCCCGTCCGGTGCGGCGGTCGCGAAGTTCCGCGTCGCGTCCACTCCCCGCACCTTCGACCGTCAGACGAACGAGTGGAAGGACGGCGAAAGCCTCTTCCTGACCTGCTCGGTCTGGCGTCAGGCGGCTGAGAACGTCGCCGAGTCGCTCCAGCGAGGCATGCGCGTCATCGTGCAGGGCCGGCTGAAGCAGCGGTCGTACGAGGACCGCGAGGGCGTCAAGCGCACGGTCTACGAGCTGGACGTCGAGGAAGTCGGCGCCAGCCTGCGCAACGCCACGGCCAAGGTCACCAAGACCGCCGGCGGTGGCCGCAGTGGCCAGGGCGGTTACGGCGGCGGTGGCGGCCAGCAGGGCAGCGGCTGGGGCGGAGGCTCCGGTGGCGGCCAGCAGGGCGGCGCTCCTGCCGACGACCCGTGGGCGACCGGCGCTCCCGCCGGTGGCAACCAGGGTGGCGGCGGCTGGGGCGGCGGCTCCGGCGGTGGCGGCGGCTACTCGGACGAGCCCCCCTTCTAGGTCCTCGGACCGAGGGCGGGTCGTACCCAAACTTCTTGATCACACAGGAGAAACACCATGGCGAAGCCGCCTGTGCGCAAGCCGAAGAAGAAGGTCTGCGCTTTCTGCAAGGACAAGGTCACGTACGTGGACTACAAGGACACGAACATGCTGCGGAAGTTCATTTCCGACCGCGGCAAGATCCGTGCCCGCCGCGTGACCGGCAACTGCACGCAGCACCAGCGTGACGTCGCCACGGCCGTCAAGAACAGCCGTGAGATGGCGCTGCTGCCCTACACGTCCACCGCGCGCTAAGGGAAGGGTGACCGACTAATGAAGATCATCCTCACCCACGAGGTCTCCGGCCTCGGTGCCGCCGGCGAGGTCGTCGACGTCAAGGACGGCTACGCTCGCAACTACCTCATCCCGCGGAAGTTCGCTATCCGCTGGACCAAGGGTGGCGAGAAGGACGTCGAGCAGATCCGTCGCGCTCGCAAGATCCACGAGATCCAGACGATCGAGCAGGCCAACGCTGTGAAGGCCCAGCTCGAGGGCGTCAAGGTCCGCCTGGCCGTTCGCTCCGGCGACTCCGGCCGTCTCTTCGGTTCCGTCACCCCGGCCGACATCGCTTCCGCGATCAAGGCTTCCGGTGGTCCCGAGGTCGACAAGCGTCGCATCGAGCTGGGCGCGCCGATCAAGACCCTGGGCGCCCACGAGACGTCCGTGCGTCTGCACCCCGAGGTTGCCGCCAAGGTCAACATCGAGGTCGTCGCGGCCTGATTGCCGCGCTCTGCTTGAGCAGTGACAGAGGGGCCGCACCCTTCATGGGCGCGGCCCCTTCTGCATGCCCGGCCTGCGACGGTTGGCCGGCCGTTGTTGGATGAGGCACGACGGTCGTGGAGCGAGCAGCGAGCCTGTTTCACGTGAAACGTGACAGCCCGCGGAGTTCCATGCGAATGGTCGGCAGGTTGTGGTCAGCGCGATGCGCCCGTCACGATCCAACGACCGGAGCGGGCCCGCAGCCAGAGCGTCAGCATCCGTACGGCCATCATCAGCGTCATGGCCGCCCAGAGTGCGGTGAGGCCACCACCGAGGGCGGGGACGAGCAGGGCCACCGGCGCGAAGACCGCGAGGGTCAGCAGCATGGCTACGGCGAGATACGGGCCGTCTCCCGCACCCATGAGGACGCCGTCCAGCACGAAGACAACCCCGCAGACCGGCTGGGAGAGCGCCACCATCAGCAGGGCGGGCAGCGCGGTGTCCGTCACCGTGGGGTCGCTGGTGAACAGCGGCAAGAAGGCCGGGCGGGCCACGATGACCAGCAGTCCGAGAAGTGTTCCGACCGCCACTCCCCACTGGACCATCCGACGGCAGGCGTCCCGGGCGCCGAGGGCGTCGCCGGCGCCCAGGTAGCGTCCGATGATGGCCTGGCCCGCGATGGCGATGGCGTCGAGGGCGAAGGCCAGCAGACTCCACAGGGACAGGATGATCTGGTGGGCGGCGATGTCGGCGTCCCCGAGACGGGCCGCGACAGCCGTGGCGATCATGAGGATCGCCCGCAGCGACAGCGTGCGGACGAGCAGCGGAACACCGGCCTGTGCGCAGGCTCTGATCCCGGCGGCATCGGGCCGCAGAGACGCCCCGTGTCGGCGGGCCCCGCGTACGACGACGACGAGATAGACCAGCGCCATGCCGAACTGGGCGATCACGGTGCCCCAGGCCGACCCGGCGATGCCGAGCCCGGCGCCATAGACAAGCCCGGCGTTCAGAGCGCCGTTGGCGACAAAGCCCGCGACGGCGACGTACAGCGGGGTCCGGGTGTCCTGGAGTCCGCGCAGCACCCCGGTCGCGGCGAGCACGACCAGCATCGCCGGGATGCCCAGCGCGGAGATGCGCAGATAGGACGCCGCGTAAGGAGCGGCGGTGTGCGAGGCGCCGAAGAGGGACACGAGTTGGGACGCCGTGGGCAGGACGGCGACGATGACCGCCGCGCCGAGCAGCAGTGCCAGCCATATTCCGTCCATGCCCTGGCGTATGGCTGCCCGGAGATCGCCCGCGCCCACCCGCCGGGCGACGGCGGCCGTCGTGGCGTAGGCGAGGAAGACGAAGACACTCACGGCCGTCGTGAGGAGGGCGGATGCCACGCCCAGACCGGCGAGCTGGGCGGTGCCGAGGTGACCGACGATCGCACTGTCGGCCATGACGAACAGGGGCTCGGCGACGAGTGCACCGAAGGCCGGGACGGCCAGCCCGACGATCTCGCGGTCGTGCCGCCGACGGGTGGCCCTGGGGATCGCGGGAGCCTGTGGCATGAGCACTAATCTAATCGTCCACAGGTAAGAGGTGCAAATGGCTCCTGTCCCTTACTCGAGGTCTGGCGCCCCGTGGTCCGGTGCACTGTTCGATGGGATCTTGATCCGACTGGGGAAGTTTTTCTTCTGCACAGACGGTGGATGGCAATTCTGCAGGTCAGAAGGTTTTCCCTGACGGAATCGAGGTCTTGTTCACAGGGCTGTCCACCGGGTCGTGCACAGGTTTTGCCGAGTTCTCCACAGCATCGGGACCGTCGTCCACATGGCCTGTGGATAACCAGATTGGCTGACGGTGCCGACAGGCCTAACGTGGTCCGGCGCCCGCTCCGTCCACCGGCCTCGGAAATGTCATAAAACCGACGCGGCAGAACCGGAGTTGGGCCTCTCAATTGTCAGTGTCGTGCCGTAGAAAGAGTAGGCACGGCGAGGTCCGCTCGGCGGACGGGAGGAGGTGGCTCGGTGAGCATTTCCGAGCCCTTGGACGACCCGTGGGCCGACAGCGGTCCCAGTGATCGTCTGCCCGCCTCCCGTCGGCGCGGGGACGGTGGCCGAAGCCGTGACGAGCAGCACGAGCGCGGCCGGGAGAACGGCGAGTGGGACGGTGGCGGCTCGACCTTCGAGCGGGTGCCGCCGCAGGATCTCGACGCCGAGCAGTCCGTTCTCGGCGGCATGCTGCTGTCCAAGGACGCCATCGCGGACGTGGTCGAGGTCCTCAAGGGCCACGACTTCTACAAGCCCGCCCACGAGACGATCTTCCAGGCGATCCTCGACGTCTACGCGAAGGGCGAGCCGGCCGACCCCATCACGATCGCCGCCGAGCTCACCAAGCGCGGCGAGATCAACAAGGTCGGCGGCGCCTCCTATCTGCACACGCTCGTCCAGACCGTACCGACCGCGGCCAACGCGGAGTACTACGCCGAGATCGTTCACGAGCGGGCCGTGCTGCGCCGCCTGGTCGAGGCCGGCACACGCATCACCCAGATGGGATACGCGGCGGACGACGACGTCGACGAGATCGTCAACCGGGCCCAGGCCGAGATCTACGCCGTCACCGAGCAGCGCACCAGCGAGGACTACCTCCCGCTCGGCGACATCATGGAGGGTGCCCTCGACGAGATCGAGGCCATCGGTTCCCGCAGCGGTGAGATGACGGGTGTGCCCACCGGGTTCACGGACTTCGACTCGCTGACCAACGGTCTGCACCCCGGCCAGATGATCGTCATCGCGGCGCGTCCCGCCATGGGTAAGTCGACGCTCGCCCTCGACTTCGCGCGGGCCGCCTCGATCAAGCACAACCTGCCGAGCGTCATCTTCTCGCTCGAAATGGGCCGCAACGAGATCGCCATGCGTCTGCTGTCCGCGGAGGCACGTGTCGCCCTGCACCACATGCGCTCGGGCACGATGACCGATGAGGACTGGACGCGACTGGCCCGCCGCATGCCCGACGTCTCCGCGGCCCCCCTCTACATCGACGACTCCCCGAACCTGTCGATGATGGAGATCCGTGCCAAGTGCCGACGCCTCAAACAGCGCAACGACCTCAAACTCGTGGTCATCGACTACCTCCAGCTGATGCAGTCCGGCGGTTCCAAGCGGTCCGAGAGCCGTCAGCAGGAGGTCTCGGACATGTCCCGTAACCTCAAGCTGCTCGCCAAGGAGCTGGAGATCCCGGTCATCGCGCTCTCCCAGCTGAACCGTGGCCCCGAGCAGCGCACCGACAAGAAGCCGATGGTCTCCGACCTGCGTGAGTCCGGCTCCATCGAGCAGGACGCCGACATGGTCATCCTGCTGCACCGCGAGGACGCGTACGAGAAGGAGTCCCCGCGTGCGGGCGAGGCCGACCTGATCGTGGCCAAGCACCGTAACGGCCCGACCGCGACGATCACGGTGGCCTTCCAGGGTCACTACTCGCGGTTCGTGGACATGGCGCAGACCTGATCCGCCGGACTGTCGCCGCGATCAACCAGATCCCTGCCGAGGAAATGACGCGGCCCTGAGGCAGAGGTCCTTGGCCGCGATGTGAGACAGAACGGGAAGTCCCAGGTCACAGCACGACACGTAGGTCACGGGCGATGGGAACCCGCAGACCTTGCAGGATGTCGGATTCCGTCAGGCTGGAAGAACGCGAGCATTTTCTGGCCGGCGTCCGGCGACATCAGCAATTCCTGCATGCCCGCGGACATCCGGGCGGCAGCGCTGGTGCGTTCGAACATCTCGCGTTCGTATTCATCCACGGCGGCGGGAAAGTCGTCCGGGTGCGCGGCCAGCGCGAGGCCGAGCAGGGCGCCGTCGAGCAGCGCCATGTTGGCACCCTCTCCCACCGGCGGCATCAGGTGCGCGGCATCACCGAGCAGCGTGACGCCTGGCGTCGACGGCCAGGTCAGGCCGACCGGGAGAGTAGTGATCGACCGTGGCACGATCGTGTCGTCGCTGGCAGCGATCAGTGCGGTGAACCGTGGGTCCCAGCCGGTGAACTTCTCGATCAGCCGCGCCCGGGCGGCGGCTGGGTCGTCGAACGGGATCCCGCTGGTGGCGAACCAGTCCTCGGCGGTGTTGTAGAAGCTGAGGCCGATGCGTACGCGGCCGTCGCCATTGCGCTGCGCCGCCAGGGATTGTCCGTTGCCGAGCACCCAGTAGTTGCCGCGCCCGACCATCGCCGCGAGCTCGGGGTAGGTGCGGTCGATGTCGGAAATGCAGAGCTCGACGACGTTTTGGCCGATGTGCGCTGGTCGAGCGTCGGTGAGCAGTGCGCGGACCCGGGAGTTAGCGCCGTCAGCACCGACCAGCAGGTCATACGTCGCACTGCTGCCGTCGGCGAAGCGCAGCTGGCCGTTGTCGGCGGATTCGAACGCGTGCCCCCAGCGCACCACGTCTTCGGGGAGGGAATCCAGCAGCAGGTTGCGCAGATCGGTACGGTCGACCTCGGGTCGCTCGAGCGGGGCGCCCTCGGGCGTGTCCTCCTGGAGCAGCAGGGTGCCGTCCGGCTCGAGCAGCCGCATGTCCTGGCCCTCACCACGGGCAATCGCGTGGAACTGGTCGATCAGACCGGCATCGCGCAGCGCCCGCTGGCCGGAGTGGATGTCGAGCATGCCGCCCTGGCCGCGCGCACCGCGTGACGATTCACGTTCATGGACGACGGAATCCATGCCGTTCACGTGCAGCACACGGGCGAGAGCCAGGCCGCCGAGGCCGGCTCCGACGATGGCGATGGTCATGGTGTGCTTCCCTCCGATACGCCGTACTGGTCGATACACTGTATCGTCCGATGCGATGTATTGTTAGCGGCATGTTGGTGTGGGAGAGGCCGGAGCCACCGAATCGACCCGTGCCTGCCCCGTTGAGCCGGGAGCGGATCGTGCGAGCGGCGATCCAGCTGGCCGACGCGGACGGCCTGGACGCGGTGTCGCTGCGCAAGGTCGCCACCGCACTGGACGTCCGTCCGATGCGGCTGTACGGCTACATCGCCAGCAAGGAGGAGTTGCTCGACCTGATGGTCGACGCTGTCCACGCCGAGATCCGGCCGGTCGGGGACGGCTGGCGGGAGGTGCTCCGGTCTCTTGCCGAAGCCACTCGGCAAGCCGCTCACGAGCACGAATGGCTCGCCGATCTACTGGGTGGCCGACCCCAGCTCGGGCCGCACGCGCTGGCCAGTGGGGAGGCCGTGGTGGCCGCGCTGGGCGGCGTCGACGTGGACGCCATCATGCCGGTGGTCGCGGCAGTCAAGGCGTACGTGATCGGCGCGGTGCGTCGGGAGATCGCCGAGCGGCGTGCCGAGCGGGCCACCGGGATGGACGAGAAGCGTTGGCAGGCCTCACTCGGGCCCTATCTGGAGCGGACCTTCGCCACCGGCCGATTCCCCGCGCTGGCCACGGTGGTACGCGATGCCGCCCACCTGGACGCCGACCACACCTTCCGGATCGGCCTCGACTTCCTGCTCGACGGCATCGAAGCCCGCATCTCAAGGTGACGCGCGGCCGAAGGACCGGACCGGTACCGCCCATGGCACCAGGTCGGCGCTCCAGCCGCATCACATCCCGTGAGACAACCCAGGGATCCGCTGGTCAGCTGAGATCAACATGTCACGCGATTTGAGACCCTGCACGGACGCTTCGCTCTCACCTGAGAAATGAACTCGACGCACGTCGCCGTACCGGATGGACTGGGCGCATGACGACATCGCAGGAAGAACTGCTTCCCGGTACGCGACGAGCGCTGCTGCACCGGATCGCCGTGGCGCAGGCCGAGGGGCGGACGCCGTCGCTGGTGGCCGCGGTCGTGAGGGACGGCAAGGCTGTGTGGCACGGGTCCCGGACCTCGGTGGACGGGCACGCCCCCGACGAGAACGTGCAGTACCGGATCGGCTCGATCACCAAGACCTTCACGGCCGTCCTCGTACTCCGGCTGCGGGACGAGGGGCTGCTCGACCTCGGTGACGCCCTGGAGAAACATCTGCCGGGAACCGGTGCGGGGGAGGCGACCATCGCCGAACTGCTCGCGCACACCGGCGGGTTGGCGGCCGAGTCGCCCGGACCGTGGTGGGAACGCACCCCCGGGTCGCTGCGTCCCGAACTCGCCGACGTCCTCGGTGAACAGCCCTTCCTGCACCCCGCCGGCCGCCGCCACCACTACTCGAACCCCGGATACACCCTGCTGGGCGCGCTGGTGGAAGAGCTGAGGGGAGCTCCCTGGGAGGACGTACTTCGGCGGGAGATCCTCGAGCCGCTCGGTCTGAGCCGCACGAGTGCTCAGCCCCGGGTGCCGCACGCGGGTGGCTGGGCCGTGCATCCCTGGGCCGATGTGATGCTGCCCGAGCCCGCCGAGGATCTGGGACGGATGGCGCCCGCCGGACAGCTCTGGTCCACATCCGGAGACCTTGCCCGGTTCGCCGCCTTCCTGGCCAAGGGGGACGACCGGGTGCTGAGCGCGGAGTCCGTACGGGAAATGCGGACGCCCGCCGCGCCGGCCGAGGCCGCTGATGTGGTCGACGGCGTCACGTACGGGCTCGGTCTGCAGATCCAGCGCCGGGACCGTCGGCTGCTGGTGGGGCATTCGGGCTCGCTGCCGGGATTTCTGGCGAACCTCGTCATCAGCGTCGAGGACGACGTCGCGGCCGTGGTGCTGGCCAATTGCACCTCCGGGCCGCTGCTGTCCGCCGTGGGGGCGGATCTCGTACGCATCGTCGCCGAGGCCGAGCCACGCATCCCCGAGCCGTGGCGGCCGCTGCGGGAAGCGGATCCGTCCGTGGTGGAGCTGGCGGGCCAGTGGTACTGGGGTACGTATGCCTTCGTCCTGCGGGTGACTGCCGACGGGCTCCTCTCGCTGGGGCCGCTGGCGGGCAACGGTCGCGGGTCCCGGTTCCGGGCCAACGGTGACGGCAGCTGGACGGGGCTGGAGGGCTACTACGCCGGAGAGCTTCTGCGGCCCGTACGGCGGCCGGACGGGGCGGTGAGCCATCTCGACCTCGGGTCGTTCGTGTTCACGCGTCAGCCGTACGAGGAGGGGGCACCGGTGCCCGGCGGGGTGGATCCCGAAGGGTGGCGGGGGATCAGCTAGACGGTCCGGAGGAGCGGGCTGTTTCACGTGAAACAGGCCGCCGGATGCGGTTCATAGCTGGAGCTTGAAGCCGACGTGCGAGGCCGTGAAGCCGAGCCGCTCGTAGAAGCGGCGGGCGTCGGTGCGTGAGACGTCGGACGTCAGCTGCACCAACTGGCAGTTCTGGCGCCGGGATTCATCGATTGCCCACTCGATGAGCTGAGTACCCAGGCCACTACCTCGCTCGTCCGCGTGGATGCGTACTCCCTCGATGACCGACCGGGTGGCGCCACGCCGGGACAGCCCGGGAATGATCGTGAGCTGGAGCGTGCCCACGATGCGGTCCTCGCGTACCGCCACGACCACGTGCTGGTTGGGATCGTCGGCGAGCCGTTCCAGTGCGGTCAGGTACGGAGTCAGGTCGTCCGGTGACTCGCGCCGAGCGCCCAGTGGGTCGTCGGCGAGCATGCCGACGACGGCGGGGATGTCGTCGGCCGTGACGGCACGAATTTCAAGATCTCCCATGGCCTCACCCTATGCAGGAGCGTGCAGCGACTCCACGGCCCGTACCAGTGGGGCGAGTTCGGGGTTCCGGGTCGCTGCGTCGAGGGCCTCGCGCAGGGCGGCGTCATTGGTGGGGCGTGCCTCTTCGAGCAGCTTGAGCCCCGCCCGGGTGACGTTCGTGTAGATGCCACGGCGGTCGGTGGGGCAAAGGTAACGCTCGAGCAGACCGCGGTCCTCGAGCCGGGTGACCAGCCGGGTGGTGGCGCTCTGGCTGAGGACGACCGCGTCGGCGACCTGCTTCATCTGGAGGTGGCCCCCCTCGCCGTCGTGCTGACGGCTGAGCACGTCGAGCAGGGAGTACTCGCGCACGCTCAGATCATGCTCCGCCTGCAGGGCCCGCTCGATGTGCGCCTCGATCCTCCCGTGCAGCAGGGACAGGGCGCACCAGCCCTGTGAGAGGGCGGTGAGCGCGGGGTCCGTCGCTGTCATTGGCGTTCTCCTCCGTCCCGGAGCGGCTGAAACCAGGATAGAGCAGGCTCGCAATATCCGGCGGTTGCATATAGCCCGCGTCTGCAACTATTGTGGACGCACGCAAAGCGCTCCTGCAATCGTCTGGGAAGGTAGTACCCCCACATGCCTCTCGCGCTTCTGGCCCTCGCGATCGGGGCCTTCGGTATCGGAACCACAGAGTTCGTGATCATGGGCTTGTTGCCCGAGGTCGCGAGCGACTTCGGGGTTTCCATCCCCACCGCGGGCCTGCTGGTCACGGGCTATGCGCTCGGCGTGGTGATCGGCGCCCCGCTGATGACCGTCCTCGGCACCAAGGTCCCGCGCAAGCGGATGCTGATGCTGCTGATGGGCCTGTTCATCGCCGGAAACCTGCTGTCAGCCGTCGCCCCGGCCTTCGCGATCATGCTGATCGGACGCGTGATCGCATCCCTCGCCCACGGAGCCTTCTTCGGCATCGGCTCGGTCGTCGCGGCGGAACTGGTCGCCCCGGACAGGAAGGCCGGAGCCATCGCGATGATGTTCACCGGTCTGACCGTGGCCAACGTCGTGGGTGTCCCGCTGGGCACGCTCATCGGGCAGAACGTCGGCTGGCGTGTGACCTTCGGGATCGTCGCCGCCCTCGGTGTGATCGGCCTGGCGGGTATCGCCAAGCTGGTACCCGAACTGCCCAGGCCGGAAGGCGTGCACCTACGCCACGAACTGGCCGCCTTCAAGAACGCCCAGGTCCTGCTCGCCATGGCGATGACCGTCCTCGGCTTCGGCGGCGTCTTCGCGGCCATCACCTACATAGCGCCGATGATGACCCATGTCGCGGGATTCGCCGACGGCTCCGTGACCTGGCTGCTCGTGCTCTTCGGCCTCGGCATGGTCGGTGGGAACCTCGTCGGCGGCAGGTTCGCCGACCGCGCCCTGATGCCCATGCTGTACGTCTCCCTGGGCGCGCTGGCCGTCGTGCTCGCACTCTTCACGCTCACAGCGCACAACAAGATCGCGGCGGCCGTGACCATCGTTCTCATCGGCGCCCTGGGCTTCGCGACCGTCCCGCCGCTGCAGAAGCGCGTCCTCGACCAGGCGCACGGCGCACCCACCCTGGCCTCCGCCGTGAACATCGGCGCCTTCAACCTCGGCAACGCCCTCTCCGCCTGGCTCGGCGGGATCGTGATCGCGGCAGGCTTCGGCTACACCGCCCCCAACTGGGTCGGCGCCGCCCTGGCCGCGGCCGCCCTCGTTCTTGCCGTCCTCTCGGCCGCCCTGGAGCGCCGCGACAGTGCCTCCGGTCCCAAGGTGGCGGGCGCCCCACCGGCCGTATCTCGGACGCCTGTCCATCACTGAGCCCGCACCCGCACCTCAGCGAGCCCGACTTCCGCGCCACCCCAGGAGAAACCCTTCATGAGCACCAACGCCATCGCCCCGCTCACCATCCACGACGCCGAGCGGCTCGTCGCCGAGGCCCGCCGAGCGGCCGAGGATGCCGGAGTCACCGTCAGCGTCACCGTCCTGGACGCGGGCGGCCATCTCCTCGCCTTCCGGCGCGACGACCGGGCCGTGCTGATCTCCGGGGAGACCAGCACCCGCAAGGCCTACACGGCGCTCCAGTTGAACACCCCGACGGCATACCTGGTCGACGCCGTCCAGCCGGGCGGACTCTTCCATACCCTGCCCACCGCGCTCGACCGGCCGCTGCTGTTCATCGCCGGCGGTGTCCCGGTCCACCGTGACGGCCGGCTGATCGGTGCGATCGGTGTCGGCGGTGGCACGCCGGAGCAGGACCACGGTTTCGCCCTCGCCGCCGTCGAGGGACTCGCCTGATCGCACCCACTCCCAAGCGAATGAGCCCGGGGGGCCCCCGCCCGGGGGGGGGGCGCCGGGGTGTCGGCGGGCGGGGCCGCGGTTTTCCGGGCGGCCGGCCGCAGCTCCCACCCCTCCTGGGCCCTGCCGTCGAATCCCCTGCTCG
>NZ_JBHYKH010000086.1:3189-23581 GCF_042741275.1 Streptomyces sp. NPDC058964 | reverse complement strand
GGCGCCCCGCCGCTTCTGGCCCGTGCGCACCCCGGTTCGGTGTCCAAGGAGCAGCGCGCCCTGGTCGAGGAGGACCTCAAGGCGGGCCGCCTGCCCGCGGTGGTGGCGACGTCCAGCCTGGAGCTGGGCATCGACATGGGCGCCGTCGACCTGGTCGTCCAGGTCGAGTCGCCGCCCCCCCAGTCCGCCCCCCCCCCCCGCCCCGGCCCCGGGCGCCGGCCGGGGGGGGCGGCCGCCCGTTCCCCCCCCGCCCCCCCCACGGCTGCTTGCCCGAACTGACGCGTACGCGCCGCATATCCACCGTTTCCCAGCGGTAGTAAGCACCTTGGTGGCAGTCTGCTCAGCAGCAGATACGCAAAGTGCCAGGTACAGGCAGGCAGCCGGAGGTGCACGTCCCGTGGCGTCCAATGTCAATCCCACCGTCAGGCGACGCCGGCTGGGCCAGGAGCTGCGCAGGCTCCGTGAGCTCAAGGGCATGACGGCCGAGGAAGTGGCGGAACGACTGCTGGTGTCGCAGTCGAAGATCAGCCGTCTGGAGAACGGCCGGCGCAGCATCAGTCAGCGTGACGTCCGTGATCTGTGCGGGGTGTACGAGGTCGAGGACCAGCGGGTCGTCGACTCCCTGATGGAGATGGCGCGGGACTCGCGGCAACAGGGCTGGTGGCACGCGTTCGGTGACATCCCGTACAGCGTGTACATCGGCCTGGAGACCGACGCCGAGTCGCTGCGGGTGTACGAGCCCCAGCTCGTCACGGGGCTGTTGCAGACCCGGGCGTACGCGGAGGCCCTGGTGCAGGGCGCGTTGCCGGAGACCTCGACGTCCGACATCGACAAGCGCGTCCAGGTGCGGCTGCGGCGACAGGAACGTATCGCCGCCGAGAACAACCCGCTCCGGCTGTGGGTGGTGCTGGACGAGGCCGCGTTGCGCCGGGTGGTGGGCAGCAAGCTGGTCATGCGGGAGCAGCTGGAGCACCTCATCGAGATGTCCCAGCTGCCCCATGTCACCGTGCAGGTGCTGCCGTTCGAGGTGGGCGCGCATCCCGGGCTCAACGGCCAGTACGCGATCCTGGAGTTCGCCGACGCGGCCGACTCCAGCGTGGTGTACCTGGAGGGCGTCACCAGCGACCTGTACCTGGAGAAGGCGCACGACGTCCAGAAGTACGCGGTGATGTACGAGCACTTGCGGGCACAGTCCCTGAACGTGGAGCAATCCCGGCAATTCATTGCGGATGTGGCCAAAGACTACGCCCGTTGAGGGGAGCCCGGCGGGAAGCGCCGGATCGTACACCGGCGGAACGCTCCAGGGGAAGACCCACCTGGAATATGCCATCCGGTTGAGTGAACGGCTGCTCCGGGAGGCAATGTTGCCGAGTAGCGTCGATCGCGCCAATCGATCGTCAGGGTTGGCGCGAATCGCACTACAGCAACTCGCTACAGGAGTGGAAATGGCACTGCTTCAGGGCTTCACGGAGACGTGGACGAAGTCCTCCTATTCCGCAGGGAACGGGGCATGCGTCGAGGTGAAGTCGCCCGCGACCGCGGAACTCGCCGTACGCGACTCCAAGGTCGACGAGGGCCCTGTCCTGGCCTTCCCCGCCGACGCCTGGAACGCCTTCGTGGCATCGGTCAAGGCCTAGGGGGCCTCCCTGACCCTCGCCGACGACAACTGCACAAGCACCACCCCAGAGCCCTCTCGACCAGCCCGCCGTCCTTGCCGAGGGGGCTCGGCCCTGGGTGGCCCCGAGTGACCGGTGCGGCCCGGTCACTTCACCGGAAACGCCACATCGCACACCGGATCCTCCGCCCCCGACGCCTCCCAGTCGGCGAAGTACACCTCCCGGCAGGGCCCCGTCACCGTCAGCCCCTGGGCCGCGATCCATTCCTCCACCGCCTCGAACGCGGCCAGGATCTGCGGATGGGCCACCTGCGCCTTGGTGATCCGGGTGAACGCCAGCCTCTGTGCCGGCTCCACCCGCACCGCGGTCTCCCAGGTCCGCCCCTGCCGGGCCGCCCACTCCCGGGCGGCCCGTTCGTCCGCGACCGGCACGCACGACTCCGCGGGCCCGTCGCTCTCCATGGACACCTCGGCGTGGTACACGACGAACGGCGCCCCGACGACACCCCCGCACTCCCGCGCCGCCGACTCCAGCCGCCCCAGCGACGCCCCGATCCACGCCGGCAGCTCGTCCGCCAGCGTGTGCCGGATCTCGGTGATCACCACCTGCTCGGGCACGTCCACCGTCTCGACCCTGAATTTCCCGTACATATCCGAACTCCTCCCGGACAGCCGTCCACGGAGGTACTCGGCGAGCGTCCGCTGCCCCGCCAGCCGCGCCTCGACGTCCGCCCAGTAGGCGGCGATCCGGTCCGCGGCCTCGGCGCCCTCCGCCTCCACCACCCCGGCGATCCGCGCCAGCGGCATGTCCAGCTGCCGCAGCAGTGCCACCAGCCGGGCACGCTCCACCTGGCCGGGCTCGTAGTAGCGGTAGCCGCTGGCCTCGTCGACGTGCGCCGGGGTCAGCAGTCCGAGGCGGTCGTACAGCCGCAGGGCCTTGGCCGAGAGCCGGGACCGTGCGGCGAACGCGCCGATGGTGAGCAGTTCCTCGTCCATGCCCACATCCTCCGTCACCGGGCGCCTTCGGCCCGGTGACAGCGACGCTCCGCCCTGCCCCAGGGGCAAGGTCAACGCCAGGACCTAGGCGAGCTGGGCCTCCACCGCGGCCACGACCTCCGCGGCCTCCGGCTCGGTCTGCGGCGAGAAGCGCGCGACGACCGTGCCGTCCCGCCCGATCAGGAACTTCTCGAAGTTCCAGCGGATGTCCCCGCTGTGGCCCTCGGCGTCGGCGAAGCCGACCAGGCGGTCGTACAGCGGGTGCCGGCCCTCGCCGTTGACCTCGACCTTCTCGGTGAGCGGGAAGGTCACGCCGTACGTCGCGGAGCAGAACTCGGCGATCTCCTCGGCCGTCCCGGGCTCCTGCCCCAGGAACTGGTTGCAGGGCACGCCCAGCACGGTGAAGCCCTGCGCGGCGTAACGCTCCTGCAGCCGCTCGAGGCCGGTGTACTGCGGGGTCAGCCCGCACTTGGAGGCCACGTTCACGATGAGCACGGTCCTGCCCGCGTACTGTGACAGGTTCGCGGGGCCGCCCTTCAGGGCGCCGATCTCGGTGTTCAGCACGGAGTCGTTGTTGTCGGTAGTCGTCATAAGCGGATGCTAACTCCGGTAAGCGTCCCGGAGGTGACCGGTGTGCCGACGGTCACCGGCCGCGACGAGTACCTGGCTGCTCGGTCGCCTCGGCTTCCGGAGCCGGAGCCGGCACCGCCGGGGCGCCGAGGCCCGCGTCGAGCTTCTGCGCGGCCCGGTCGAAGTACCGCAGCAGCTCCACCGGGAACGGCATCACCGGGGCCGTGCGTACGACGAGCGTGCTCTCGGCGACCCCGCCGTACCGTCCACCGTCGGGATCGATACAGATCCGCCTGGAGTGGGCGCCAGCTGTGCCGATTCACCTTCACGCACGATCAGACGGCCGGCGTCGCCCGGCAGGTCGTTCGCGGGGGCAGGCGGAGCGGCAGCGTCCGAACAGGGCGAGCGCTCGTACACCTTCCGGGTCGGTGCCTCCGGCCCGTCCGGCACGAGCGGCAGCGTCACCAGCGCGCAGATCCGGCCGCTGAGCGCTCCGCTCGACAGCGCCACCCGCACGCGGGCGACCGGCGAAGACCTCGACGCCGGCGCCTCCTTGACGACCGGCACGCAGAACAGTGCCATCGCAGCGGTGAGCGGATGCCCGAACGTCGCTGTGTACTCGTACTGTTCCCGGGTTCTCCCAGGTTCGCCCAGGTTCGGGCCGGTTCGGGCTGACCCGGTTACCGCCGGGGCTCAGTCAGTAGGCACCGTCACCGCGCAGCACGGCAGGCAGGGTCCGGAAGAGGATCGCCAGGTCGAGCCTGAGCGACCAGGCGTCGACATAGTGCAGGTCCAGGCGCAGGGCGTCCTCCCAGGCCAGGTTGGACCGGCCGCTGATCTGCCACAGTCCGGTGAGCCCCGGCCGCATCTGCAGACGATGGCGTGCCGTCCCGGTGAACGCCGAGTCCTCGACCGGCAGCGGCCGAGGGCCGACCAGGGACATCTGCCCCTTCAGCACATTGACCAACTGCGGCAGCTCATCCAGGGAATAGCGGCGCAACCAGCGTCCGGCCGCGGTCACGCGCGGGTCTTCACGGATTTTGAACAGGTGTCCGTCCGACTCGTTGCGCGCGGCCATGGCCTCCCTCAACTTCTCGGACCCGACTCGCATGGTGCGCAGCTTGAGGACCTGGAACTCCGCGCCCCGCCAGCCTGTTCGGCGCTGGCGGAAGAGCAGGGGGCCCGGGGTGTCGACCTTCACGGCGACGGCGGCCGCCAGGAGGATCGGCGCCAGCAGCAGGAGCAGGACGGTGGCCCCCACCAGATCGATGGTGCGTTTGACCGCTCGGCCCGCCCAATGCGCGTGCCGAAACGGGGCCGGCCGATGGCGAGGCGCCGCCTCTCCAATGAATACTGACATACACTACCCCTTTTGGACAGAACAGGTGAAATGCCCTTATTCAAGGGCTTGTCAACCGGCGTTATGTCTCAATTGACCCATAGGCGAGTAATAGATAGAAACATGACATCGTCCTGATCTTCGGCAGTGACACTGCAACCCACCCTCGCCAAATCCTGGCGCGGGGCGACCGGGAGGACCTGCATGCGTGCGGTAGTGACGGGTGGGGCCGGCTTCATCGGTTCCCACCTGTGTGAGCGGCTGATCCACGAGAACCACCACGTGGTCTGCGTGGACAGCTTCCTGACCTCTGACCCTGGCAACGTGGAACATCTCACGGACGACCCTCATTTCCAGTTGATGCACCAGGACGTCAGCCAGGGCCTGGACGTGCCCGGCCCGGTGGACGCCGTGTTCCACCTGGCGTCACCCGCCTCGCCCGCGGACTATCTGAGGCTGCCCCTGGAGACGCTTCGTGTGGGGTCGGCCGGCACCTGGCACGCCCTGGACCTGGCCGCCGCGAAGGGTGCGCGCTTTCTGCTGACCTCCACTTCGGAGTCGTACGGCGACCCGCAGATTCACCCCCAGCCGGAGAGTTATTGGGGGCATGTCAACCCCATCGGCCCCCGCTCGGTGTATGACGAGGCAAAACGCTTCGGTGAGGCACTGACCATGGCCTACCGCAGGAACCGCGGTGTGGATGCCAAGATCGTGCGCATCTTCAACACCTTCGGCCCTCGGATGCGCGCAGACGACGGACGCGCCATCCCCACCTTCATCGACCAGGCACTGCGCGGAGAGCCGATCACGGTCACCGGTGACGGCAGCCAGACCAGGTCGCTGTGTTATGTGGACGACTTGGTCGAGGGATTGCTACGCATGCAGGCGAGCGACCACGGTGGTCCGGTCAATCTGGGCAACCCCCATGAGGTCTCCATGCTCGAGCTGGCGCAGTGGATCAGCAAGCTGACCAGGGCCACCTCCGAGATCACGCTGATTCCGCGTCCGCAGGACGACCCGGAACGGCGCCGCCCGGACATCACGGTGGCCCGCGAGCTGCTGGACTGGGAGCCCATGACTCCGGTGGAACACGGCCTGTGCCACACCATCACCGACTTCCGAATCCGCCAGGCGTCCGAGGACTTCACCGAACGCAGGCGCCCGGCCGTACCGTCACCGCTGACCGCCTCGGCTCGCTCATGACCGCCCGGGCGAGTGTCCGGCCGACAGGGAGGGACCAGGCCGCTTCCGTGGTCGAGTGTCCGGGGGCTCCCATCACGGCTCACACCCCTGAGAGTGCGGCCCACCACTGAACACCGGAGAACTGCTGCGGCAAGCGGAGGACATCCGTACCGCGGAGGTGGACATCGTCCGGGTGGGGTTCGGCACGCGACTGGGCTGCTGCCCGTGCGCATGACTGCTTGTGGCGAGCGTGGCCGCGGGAGCCGCCGTCGACTTCATCGCCGGCGCCAAGCCGCGGACACCCCCTGGAAGTTGGCGCAACGGGCCGGGCAGGCAGGGTGAAACGGCG
Source organism: Streptomyces sp. NPDC058964 (assembly GCF_042741275.1). NCBI lineage: Bacteria > Bacillati > Actinomycetota > Actinomycetes > Kitasatosporales > Streptomycetaceae > Streptomyces > Streptomyces sp. NPDC058964. The sequence goes on along the minus strand of NZ_JBHYKH010000086.1, from coordinate 17,530 downwards.
TCCGGCGCCGCCCCCAACGGTTCAGGCAGGAGTTCAGCACACGCCCTGGCGCGCGCATCGGCCAGGAACGCGGTCGGCGATCCCCGCAGGCCGGGCTCCTTCGCCCGGCGCACCCGTATCGGCGTTCGGCAGAACTGCCGTGGACGAGCCGCGTCACCGCCGTCGTGGGCGATGTCTGCTCCCTTCGTGTTCCGGGATATGGCCCAGGAGCGCCGCCCGACTGCCGAAGTCCCTGGCGGCGATACACCGGATCGGCCACATCTGAAGGCGGACCCGGACACGGGGCCTCTGCCGCGCTTCCCCCGGTGCCGCCCACCGCACGTGGAGAGAACCCGGACGGCCTGTTCAAGAGGCGCCATGCACGGCCCAGCGCATCACACCACTGCCGCGAGGGCGCCGGACATCGAGAACGGAGTTGATGAGGTGCGCAATATCCAGGTCCCCGAACCCCTCGATCTAGGCGTCTTCGGGGCGAGGGGCATCCCGTCGACCTACAGCGGCTACGAGACGTTTCTGACGGTGCTCCTGCCCGAACTGGCAGCGCGCGGGCACCAGGTCACGATGTACTGCCGCCCGGGCGAAGTCGAGCAGGCGCCCTCCTACCAGGGCGTGAAGAAAGTCTTCTTGCCCGCCATCGCCTCGAAGCAGCTCAGCACGCTTTCCCACGGTGCGCTTTCCGCTCTAGCCGCACGTCATGCCCAGCACGACGTCGTCTTAGTGGTGAATGTGGCCAACGCCGGATTCTGCCTCCTCTCCCGGCTTACCGGGCAGCACATCGTGCTCAATACGGACGGCCAGGAGTGGCTTCGTGGCAAATGGGGCCGGGCGGCTCGCGCCTACTTCCGAGGGTCAGCGCGTATCGCCCGCTGGAGCGCCTCGGCTCTCATCGCTGACGGGATCGGCATGCGTGACATTTACGAGCGGCAGTTCAAGGCCGAGTCAACCGTGATCCCGTACTGCTGGACGGAGATCGGCCACGAGGAGCGTCCGGAGGCGTCTGACTCACTGGGAGTGTCTCCTTACGGCTACTTCCTCATCGCGGGCCGACTGATCCCCGAGAACAACATTCACCGCGTTGCCCGCAGCTACCTCGCCAGCGGTGTTCGCACGCCGTTGGTCGTTCTGGGTGCGGCGAACTACGACTCGCCCGTCACCCGGGAACTCCGTGAGCTTGCCGACAAGGATTCACGCCTGATCCTCGGCGGCCACATCTCCGACCGAGCCGCCTACGCCACGATGGTCCGACTGGCCCGTGCCTACTTCCACACCCACTCGGTCGGCGGGATCAACCCGTCCCTCCTCGAGGCCATGGGGTGCGGCGCACGCATCATCGCCCTGGAGACCGTGTTCAACCGGGAGGCTCTTGGGGAGGCCGGCGAGTACTTCTCCGACTTCGACCACGAGCTTCCTGCCTTGATGCGCCGCCTCGACGACAGGAGCACCGTCGACGACGAGCTTCGGACCCTCGCCGTCAAGCGAGCCGGTGGCCGATTCAGCCTCGGGCAGGTCACAGACGCCTACGAGCGACTGCTCATGACGGTGGCCCGAAGCCGTCGCTGGCGACGGACCGCTCTTGAGACGCAGTGGGCGGAGAAGAACGCCGGCCGCGAGGCGACCCCGGAACCGGTTCGATGACCGGGGTGAGCGGCCGGCGGATCCTGGCGGTCAACCCATCGGCGGACCTGTACGGCTCGGACCGGGTGTTCCTCGATGCGATCCGATCGCTGCGTGGGTCCGGTGCCTCCGTCGAGGTGATCCTCCCTGGGCACGGAAGGCTGGCGGAGCGCCTGAGGGCCGACGCTGTCCCGGTCCGCATCGCGGGCTTCCCCGTCCTGCGACGCTCGCTGCTCTCCCCCCGGCCGCTGGCCGCGCTGGCCGCCCAGGCCTGGCCGACCGTGCGTGGACTGGCCGCGTCCATCCGCTCCATGGCTCCGGACGTCGTCTACGTCAACACCATCACGCTGCCGCACTGGATGGCCGCCGGCCGGAAGGCCGGGGCGGGAGTGATCTGCCATGTCCACGAGCTCGACCAGCTTCCCGGTCCACTGGCGTCCGTCCTCCTCAGCCCGCTCCTGCTGGCCGACCGTCTGGTCGTCAACTCGCAGGCCACGCAGCGCTACGTCCGGAGCCGGCTGCCGCGCGTCGGATCCCGGGTGTCGCTTGTCCACAACGGCTTCGACATGACCGCGACGCTGCCGCCGCCTCCGGCCTTCGGCCGCACGCGCCGTCTGCTGCTCGTCGGCCGCCTCAGCCCCCGCAAGGGCCAGGATCTGGCCATCAAGGCGCTGTCGCTGCTGGTGCAGCGGGGTCATGACGTCGTACTGGAGCTCGCCGGGGACACCTTCGACGGTTACGAGTGGTACGAGGAGGCCCTGAGGAGGCAGGCCGTCTCGCTCGGCTTGGCCGACCGCGTCGAGTTCAGCGGCTACCGGACCGACACCTCGTCCGCCTACGCCAAGGCCGACGTGGTCCTCGTCCCCTCCGCCCTCGAGTCGTTCGGAAACGTGGCGGTCGAGGGCCTGGCCGCCGGGAGACCGGTCCTGGCGACCGCCGTCGGGGGCCTTCCCGAGATCGTGGAGCACGGTGTCAACGGCTTTCTCTTCCCGGCCGGGGACGCGGCCGCGCTGGCGGCGTGGGCCGGCCATCTCCTGTCGGACCCGGCGAAGGCGACGGTCATGGGTGCCCAAGGTGCCCGGGCGGTGCGCGCCCGCTTCGGGAAGGACCGGTTCGCCCAGGGAATGTCCGCAGCGGTCGCCTCGGTGAGCCACCGGACGGTCCGGGAAGCCGCTCCTCAAGTGGTGTCGCCGACGAGCCGATAAGTCCGAGACGACCGATTCGAGGCTTCCAGTCATGAAGCAGTTCTCCTTGCGCTCACGCGTCGTGGGAAATCCCTCTTCCAGGGCGGTGGCGCGTCAGATGGTGGCGATGTGCCCGGCCAACGGGCGTCGGGGCCTGGCCTTCCAGCGGATGGCCTACCACGCCGTCCGAGTCCTTCCGTCGCTCGGGCTCCGGCCTGCCGGACCGTGGCCCCTGCCGATTTCCCAGGGGAGTTGGGCGGCGCTCGAGGCCCGAATCCGTGACGCCCGGGAACTGGCCGCCGGTGAGGTGCTCTGGCACCTCCCTCCCGCAGACCAACCCCAGGTGAAGTTCGGGGCCCTGTTCCTCGACCCCGCCGGCCTCCCTCAAACCTTCGCCCGGGTGCTCCTGGCCGGGGAGGTCCCGCGGTTGGCTCCCCGGGTGGGCGGAGGGACCCGAACGGGCATCCGTTGGCCGATGCGCCTGGCCGGGTTCTCCCATGACGGTCTCGCGGTGGAGCTGTCCACCGCCACGCCGGCCGGCCTCCACGTCCCGGTCCACTTGGGCCTGCGCGCCGTCATGGAACTCTGCGCCGACATCGACGACGCGTTCGGGGTGCCGGAGCGCCCCGCGGATGTGCCGGCCGGCTGGACTCCGATGCACGGTGACCTCGCCCATTGGAACCTCCGGCGCTATCGCACGGGGGGCACCCACCTGCTGGACTGGGAAGGCAGCGACTGGGCTCCTCCCCACGCCGATCTCGTCCGCTTCATCATGACGGCACCGAACGGTCCTCAGTTGGCCGGTGGCCTCCCCAAGTCCTTGTGTCCCGATCTCGAAGAGGCGGCGCTCTTCTGGTCGGACCGTGGCGCAAAGGCGGTCGAGGGAGTCGTCCCGGCGTGGGTGGAACGCAAGCACGCCGCCCAAGCCGCCAGCCTCTCCGAATTGCTGGCCGCGAGGTGAGTCTGCTCCCCGCGGCCCCGGGCAGTCGGAACGATCGAGAGGGTCTTTCGAGATGAAGGTCGTGATGTCGGCCTATGCCTGCGACCCGGACGAGTCGTCCGAGCGCGGCATCGGGTGGTGGTGGGCCTCCGCCGCTGCCGAGCGTCACGAGGTGTGGCTCATCACTCGCGCCCGCGGGCGGCCGGCCATCGAGCGCGCTCTCAGGGCAGATCCGCGGCCGAACCTGCATCCCGTCTACGTCGATGCCCCTCCTTGGGTCCTTTCACTGAAGCGAAGCGCCTGGGCGCTGTACCCGTACTACGTGGTCTGGCAGGCGGTGGCCCGCGCCGAGGCCCGTCGTCTCCATCGGGATGTTCGATTCGACGTCGCCCATCACATGACGTTCTCGATCGACTGGCTGCCGTCCGGCATGGCGTTCATCCACGGACTCCCCTCGGTGTGGGGTCCGGTCGGGCCTGGCCTCACTTCGTTCCCGTTCGGGATGTGGAAGACGTACGGCCCTCGGTGGGCACTCTCCGAGACGCTCCGGTCGATCGCCACGACGGCCGGCTCGCGTACGTTCGGCTCGTGGACCGCCAAGCGTGCCACTGTGATCATCGCTCAGAACAACGAGGTGGCCGAGCGGTTCAAGGACCACCCGAACCTCGTGGTCGAGCAGAATTCCGTGGTGGATCTGCCGCCGGATCTCGTCGGGTCCGCGGCGCAGACCGGTGACGAGCCGCGGCGAGCCGTCTTCATCGGTCGCCTGATCCCGTCGAAGGGCCTTCGGGCCGCGGTCGGCGCCCTGGCACAGCCGGCCGCCTCCGACTGGACCCTCGACGTGTACGGCCAAGGTCCCGAGCGCGAGCCCAGCCTGGCTCTCGCTCGCAGGCTCGGTGTCGACGACCGCATCACCCTCCATGGTGTCGTGGACCGGTTCGAGGTCTTCAAGGCGCTCCACCGGGCTGACGCGCTGCTGTTTCCCAGCAGTCGGGAATCGGCCGGCGGGGTGGTCGCCGAAGCCATCACTTCCGGTTGCCCGGTGATCTGCCTCGACACCAGTGGCCCCGGAACGGTGGTGCAGCCGGGACAGGGAATCAAGGTCGCCCCGTCGGCTGATGTCTGCCGGTCGCTCGCCGAAGCGCTGAACCAGGCCGGAGCCCGGCACGCCGGCGACAACCGGTGGACCGTTCGGCGGATCCCCGATCTGCTCGACCGGTGGTACGCCATGGCCGTCGGTGCGTCCGCTTCGGGCTGTGCCCGTGGGACCCGGACGACGGCCGGTGGCTCTCGATGAACCAGAACCTCCGCGTCGCGCACGTCGGCAACTTCAAGCCGGAAAGCGCCAACGGCGTCGACAGTGCTGTCGTCGGTCTGACCCGTCACCTTTCGACGGTCGGTGTGGACGTGCAGATCTGGAACTGCTCGAAGAGGGTGACGACGCTGACAGAGCGGTGGGTCGGCGATGGCATCAAGATCTACGACATCCCGAAGTTCCCGCAACAGGCGAGGAACGCGATCGGACTTCCAAGACGCTCATGGGAGGCTGTCGGGCAACTCGCGCGGTCTGTCGATCTGTTGCACTTCCACTCCGTGTACACCGCCGAGAACATCGCGCTCAGCAGGCTCGGGGTTCCCTACGTGGTCACGCCCCACGGTGGTTACAACCCCAACGTAACCCGTGGCCGCCGGCGATTCGCCAAGGCCGTTTGGCGTGCTCTCTGGGAGACGGGCTATTTGCGGCGTGCTGAAGCCCTCCACGCCGTCAGCGAGGGAGAGGTCCACGATCTCGAAGCGCTCGAGCTCGGTCGGCGCATCGCATGCATGCCGAACGGTCTGGACGAGCGGTGGCAGGAGGAGTTGGTGCCTGCACCTGCCGACGGGCCATGGGTGTTCCTCGGCCGCCTGGACGTGAAGGTGAAGGGCCTGGACCTTCTCCTCGACGGGTACGCCGGCGCGCTCCGGGCGTCGGCAGTCCCTGACCTTCTTCTGGTTGGTCCCGACCACCGCGGAGGTGAGTCGTGGTTGCGTCAGCGTATTTCCGAGCTGAACTTGAACGGGAACGTTGCCATCAGGCCTCCGGTGTTCGGAGCGGCCAAGATGGACCTCCTGCGGTCTGCTTCGGCGGTGCTGCAGCCTTCACGATGGGAGGGCCTCCCGTTCGCGGTTCTGGAGGCGCTTGCGGTCGGCCGCCCAGTCCTCGTCACGCCGGGCACGAATATGGCTCACCCGGTTGTCGAATACGACGCCGGCGTCGCTGTCGATGCGAACGCCGCGGCCATCGCGGACGGACTTTCCGAACTCGTGGAACGAGGCGCCGCTTGGAGAACCGCAGCGGGGAAGCGTGCCCAGTCGCTCATCGGCGAGCGATTCACGTGGGGTCGGGTTGCCTCCCAGATGGCGGCCCTGTATCGGGAGGTGGTGACGTGAGCGGTGAAGCGACGCTGCCTCGCGAGGCGCTGACGGGGCTCCTCGCAGACCTCGCCTCCACTGGTGCGGTGACCCTCAAGAACGGAGATCTGTTCGCCAATTGGGCCCGAGGCGGGGACTGGGACGTCCTGGTCCGAGACCTCCCGGAGGCCGAGAGCAAGCTCGTGGAGCGCCTCGGACTGCCGGATCGCGTGTCGTGTCGATCGTACGTCCGTGCCTACTTCTATCCCTGGGGCGAGATCGATCTGCTGCCCGACTGGAACTGGAGAGGAGCACGCCTGCTGGATCGTGCCGCGCTGTTCGCTGCGGCTGAATGGAAACCGGCGGGCGTATTTCCGGTCGTCGGTATTGCCCATGAGGCAACCATTGCCTGGTTCAATTCGATTCTCTGGGCAGGAGTGTTCAACCCGCGCTACGCATCCGTCGTCGAGCGGGCGGTCAAGGAGGACCCGCGGCGATTCCAGCACGTCCTCCAGGCGGTGTTCGGAGCTCGCTGGCGTCGCCGGCTTTGGCGCCTGGCGGACGGCGGTCGTCCCGGCGCAGCCGTTCGGGACGCGGCGGGCCTGCGGCGGGCGGTATTGCTCCGAGCACTGGCGCGGAACCCCTTGGGCACTGTGGCGGCCTGGGTCCAGCTCTGGTCGGCTGAGATCACTCTCCGCCGCCGTCCAGTCGTACCGTGGGTCTGGGCGGATTGCCGGAACGCCGACGCCATGGTGGAGCGAATCCGTGCTCTCGCCGCGCAGGCGGGCAGTGGACTGGCCGGCGTGCGGCTCTACTCATGGCCGGAAGGACCAGCCCCTTTCTCACTCCTGAAGGCCCTGCTGCAATATTGGGGACCGCTCGTGAAGGATCGCGCCAATGGGCAGCTGGTGGTATTTGTCCCCGGGTCCGGCTCGTCCTGGTCGGTCACGGCCTACCGGTGGATGTCCTCCTCGCCGGATCTCGATCTGCGCACCGAGAAGGTATCGGCCGAGCAGGTCTGGCGACGGCTCCGCGGAGAGATGCAGCGCAGGGCTGCGGCTCTGGTGGGCGCAGGAACAGGCTCAAGGTGAGGCGTGTTTCGTCCGAGAACATCCATGAACTGAACTTGCCCGGGTCCAGAACGACGGGATGGCAGCTTGGTGTTTATCGCCCTGGTCGGGCCTGATGGCGCCGGAAAAACGACGGTGGCACAGGCTCTTGAAACACTTTCCACTCAACGGGGCTGCCGGTTCGCGTACGTACACTGGATCCCGTCGGCCCGGGTTCCACCACCGAACGTTGTCCCGCTTCCCGCAGGACCACCGCCCACGAAGCGGGCACCGGAGCGGCCCACACCGGCGCGTCGAATGGCTTCTGCCGCTCGGTTGGCCCGCAACCTCATTCGGTTCTGGATCGGTTACCAATTCGGCATGTGCCGCCACCTCGGCGACATCCGGGGCGACCGATGCGTCGTCGTGGCCGACCGATGGATCTACAATTACGCGGCCCAACCGGTCAGCGTGGCCTATTACGGTCCCCCGGCACTCGCCCGTCTGGCGGTCCGGATGGCGCCGCGGCCGGACCTGACCGTCGTGCTCGATGCCCCCGCAGACGTGATCGTCGCCCGTAAGCAGGAGCTCACCCTCGACGAAGCGGAAGCCGAGCTGGGCCGGTGGCGTCGGTTGTCCCTTCCCAACGCCGTGGCTCGGCTCGACGGAACCCAGTCCCCGGACGTTCTGGCCAAGCAGATTCTGGACATGATGGTATGAGCACCGGACTTTTGATGTCCCAGATGCCGCGGACCCGCCAGCAGGACACTGCTGATGACGGCCAAGGGAGGACCAGGCGTCTCACCATGGCCTGGGTCATCGCTCTCGCTACGAGCATGCCCTGGTCCGGGCTGGCCGGCGCCGAAGGAGGCACGGCCTCGCTCCTGAAGTACCCATTGCTGGCGATCGCGGTGCTGCTTGCCTGTCCGGGCCGCAAGCGGACGGCCTGGCCGGGGTCCGTGAAGGCACTCCTGGCCTACTGCAGCATTGCGGCGGTCGGCGGCGTCCTCGGCCCGGACGTCAACGTCTCGTTGCTCCGCTCGGCTCGATTCGCGGTGCTCCTGGTCGTGAGCGCGTGGGTCATTGCCGCACTGGACGCACGGAGGCTTCTCACCCTCTACGCCCGGGTCGGGACCGTGTTCGTCGGCAGTTCACTCCTGGCGCTGCTGTTGGGCCTGAACCCTCTGAAGTCGGGCCGGTTGCACGGATTCCTGCCGCCGACCCACCCCAACAACCTCGGCGCGATCGCCGGCCTGGCCGTGATCGTGCTGTTCGTTCCGTGGGCGAGAGGCGACAAGCCCGTGCGGTGGCAGGGCGCCAGTCTCCTCTTGCTCGCGGCCGGCGTGGTCTTGAGCGGTTCCCGCACGAGCATCCTTGCCACCGGATTCGGATTGTGCCTGGCACTGCTCCAGCGAAGCACCCGGAGGAGGGGCGTGCCGGTCCTCTCGTGCTGCGTGCTCCTCATCATGCTGAACGCCCTGCTCGGGAACCCGCTGCACTCGCTCTACACGCGTGAGAGCGCCCGTGGTTCCGACTTCATCGATCTCACGTTCACCGGTCGGACCGAACGCTGGGCGACTGCTGCGGACGTCGAACGGACCGTCCCGCAAACCCTGTTCGGAAAGGGAATGGCGGTCAAGACCGTACCGACCTTGAATGGCTTCGTCGCCGAAGAGCCGCTCGACGGCTCGTGGGTATCCGCCTTCGTGCAAGCCGGCATGTTGGGACTCGGTGCACTCCTGGTCGGGTTCGCCCTCTTCCTGACCGATGGCCAGGGCATATTCCGACGGCTCCGGGACCCCGTACTGCTGGGAGTGGCCGGCTTCGTCCTCCTGCACTCAGTCTTCGAGAGCACCCTGAACGACGTCTCGGTCGTGCTCCCTGTCCTGATCGCTCTCGGCGCAAACCGGTCGAGCGCCTCGGAGGATGATGCGCTCATCCCCGGAGTGCCCGGCCTGGCCTAGGAGAGGCCTGATGAGTGGTGCTGGCGCTGGAATCCGAAAGGTGGCCGAGTATGCCGCCACCCGGATCAAGGGTTCCGAGTACCGACTCGACCCCGACTTGCCGATGTCTTCGGTCGTCGGGATCAGTGGTCGTCGCTCCCTGGCCGTCCTGCGCGGCCTCCTTCAAGCCTTCGGGTTGCGCACGTCGCTCTGGAGCGCGCTGTGCGTCGGCCGGGACGTCGACTTCCGCAACCGTCGCATGATCAAGATCGGGAAGGGGGTGACGGTCGGACGCGGGGCCGTGCTCGACGGTCTTTCGCGTCGGGGGCTGGTGCTCGGGGACAACGTCACCATCGGCCCTTACTCGATCATCGAGACGAGCGGAGTCGTCACTGACCTCGGGGAGGGCTGTGTGATGGGCGCCAGGTCGGCCATCGGATCCCACTCGTTCGTCGGTGCCGCCGGCGGCGTGTGGATCGGGGAAGACGTGATCATGGGGAACCGCGTCAGCTTCCATTCGGAGAACCATGTCTTCGAGGACACCAGCCGGCCGATCCGCGACCAGGGCGTGACCCGTGAAGGGATCACGATCGACGACGACTGCTGGGTCGGCGCCAACGTCACCTTCCTCGACGGGGCGCGGGTGGGGCGAGGCTGTGTCATCGCCGCCGGAAGTGTCGTCCGGGGTGAGATCCCGCCGATGAGCGTCATCGCCGGCGTCCCGGCGAAGGTCATCAAGACCCGGAAGCAGGGCAGAACTCCATGAAACTTCAACTCGGCGCGCTGCCGGGGGAGTCGTTGCCGGCGGAGCTGACGTGGAGTGGTCCGAACCGGACGGTCTACAAGCACCTGGACCGCGCCCTGCGCGGACTGTGAGGGCACTGCGGCTCCGGACGGCGCGGCGCGGCGATTCCGTCACGGTGCTGGAGGGACGGTACGTCAAAGCGACCGCGCTGCGCGCCGTCGCCCCGGTTGTCCGGCGTCCGTTTACGCTCCGCCGGATCGCGACGTGCCTTGCGGTTCGTCGTACGCCGAGTGCCGTTGCCCGCGCCGGAAACCGAGTTCCCGAGGCCGCGTTCCACGATCCGGCGAAAGGAAGCCCGTATGAAGAAAGCCGCCTCGGCTCGTGCAGCTTGGGGTCTCGTCGACCAAGCCCTCTCCAGCGCGAGCAACTTCTTCGTCAGTGCCTTGGCCGCTCACTCGCTGGCGCCGAGAGAATTTGGTGCTTTTGCACTGGCCTTTGCGGTATATCTGCTCCTGCTCGGCGTGTCACGAGCTCTCTGCACGGAACCGCTCGCCGTCCGGTACACGGCCCAGGAACAGGACATGTTCGACGCCGGCGCACGACGGGCCGTCGGGTCCGTCACCGTGCTGAGTTCGCTGCTGGGGGGCGCCTGTCTCGCTGCCGGCCTGCTCGTCGGTGACTCTGCCGGCGCGGCTCTGGTGGCGCTGGGCGTCGTGGCTCCCGCCCTTCTCGTCCAGGACGCCTGGCGTTACGTCTTCTTCGCTTCGGGGCGAGTGCGGTCAGCTGCCTTGAACGACTTCGTCTGGGTTGCCGCTCAGGTCGGGCTGTTCGGGCTGATGGCGGGGGGCGCGTTGCCGAGATCGGGTCCGATCCTGATCACCGCCTGGGGGATCGGCGCAGGGCTGGGTGCCGTCCTCGGTCTCCGCCAGTCCCGGCTCGTTCCGGCTGGGCGCAGTCTTCCCGGTTGGCTACGCGAGCACTCCGACCTCTGCGGGCGCTTCGCCGGCGAGTTCATCGCCGCCGCCGGTGCGGTGCATCTGGTCAGCTTCGGCATCGGGGTGACGGCAGGTCTGGCGGCAGCCGGCAGCATTCGGGGTGCGCTCCTGGTCTTCGGCCCGCTCAGCGTGATCCTTATGGCCGCCGGTGTCGTTCTGCTCCCCGAGTTCGTTCGAAACGCCCACTTCTCGGTGGATGTCTTGGCGAGAAATGCACGCTTGGCCAGCTGGACCCTTTTTGGGGTGAGTGTCGTCTGGGGATTGGTCTGTCTGGCGATGCCGGCCTCGATCGGCCGGCACCTCCTTGGCCAGAACTGGTCCGGCGCACGGCCGATCCTGCCGCAGATCGCCGTGATGATGTGCGGGGCCGGCACGTCCGTGGGAGCGACACTCGGCCTCCGGGCGCTGGGTGAGGCCCGTCGCAGTCTTCGGGCTCGGCTCGGCATCATCCCGGTCACGATCGTCGGCGGCCTCCTGGGCGCGGCCGTGTGGGATGCGGCCGGAGCGGCCATGGGCTTCGCCGCCGCAAGCGTCACCGGCGCAGTCGTCTGGTGGCGGCACTTTCGCGCCGCCGTCGGGGAGTGGCGTCTGGCCGCCGAAATCCAGTCAATGAAGGGCGATGACGTTGGCACGCCGCAGTTCGAGGCACCGGCGCCGTAATCCAGGCGGCCCGCGCCCCCAGCAGGGGTTGAGCCGCGCTGCAGTCACTTGGGCGGTTGATCTGCGTCGCCGTGTGGCCTGCCTCAGGCCGGGACGAACACCACGCGGAACATTCTGGGCCAGAACTTCCCCGTGACCAGGAACTGGTCCGTTCCGGGGACTGCCGCGATCCCGTTCAGCGTCGATCCCGGGACGGCTTCGTCGCCGCGCAGCAGGCCCGAGGCGTCGATGCTCGCCGTCACCGCTCCGGTGGCGGGATCGATGCGCACGATCCGGTCGGTGGGGAGCACGTTCGCGTACAAGGCGGCGTCGGCGCACTCCAGTTCGTTCAGCCCCGTCACCGGCCGGCCCCCTTCGGTCACGGCCACCTCGCCCTTCTCCGCGAGCGTCCCCGGGTCGCGGAAGGTCAGCCGTGCCGAGCCGTCACTGGTCACGAGCCGGTGCGCCGACCGCTGGAAGCACATGCCCCAGCCGTCGCCCGGGTACGGCACGCGACGCAGCTCCGCGAGCGTCCTGGCGTCGCGCTCGACGGCGGTCCGGTTCCGCCAGGTGAGCTGCCACAGGGTCCGGCCGAGCACGGTGATCCCCTCACCGAACAAGGGCGCGGGCAGCGCCACACGGGCCGTGGGCGGTCTGCCCGGCGGCCCTGCCCGTACCGAGGACGCACCGGACAGGCCGGTGCTTTCGTAGAGCGTGTTGCCGGCCATCTCAAGGCCCTCGGTGAACGCCTTCGAGTCGTGCGGCAGGACCTCCAGCACTTTGACCCGCAGTTGCTCGACACGGTGCGCCGCGGCCTGCCGCCCACCCACGGCTCGGCCTGCCCGGTCGCCGGGTGCGCGGCCTGCCGGGGGGCGTGACGCGAGCAGCAGCGCGACCGCGAGCACGGCCCCCGCCGCGCGGCGCACACGCTCAGACACGGCAGGTGCCTCCCGGCTTGAGCGTGGTCCGCAGCGGCCGTACCAGGGACTGCCGAAGCAGCGTCGGCGTGCCGTCCGCGTGCGGCTCCACCAGATGCAGCACGAGGGTGCGGCTGGAGCCCGCGGGCAGCTCCAGGTCACGCGTGAACACGGAGTGGCCGCGTTCGACGCCGGGCGCGAGCAGCGCTCGGCGGCCGTCCAGGGTTGCGTCGGCGAGGGTGGCTCCGACCCCGGCGTAGTACGACACATGAAGGCGGTTGTCACCCGGCCGGGTGCGGTAGGGAGGGGAGTCCGCCCTCATGGTCACGTAGTCGGGCAGACCGGATGCCGGCGCCCGGTTGGTCAGGGTCATGGTCACGGTGACCGTGCGGCCGCTGCCGGAGCAGGCGCCCGCTTCCCAGGTCAGGCTCCGGTCGAGGTAGTAGTCCAGTTTGCCGCCGGCCGCGTTGTTCACCACCAGTCCCGCGAAGGGGCCGGGGGAGCTGGGGAGCGTGCCCGAGTAGGGGCGGGACTCCAGGAGGCGCTGCTCCGCCGGGTGGGCGCTCCAGACCTTCAGCCGTCCGTCCCGCTGGACGTCGTTCACGGCGACCAGCAGTGCGGGCAGTCGGCGCGTGTCGTCGAGCGCCCCCATCAGCCGTGCGGCGGCGGCACGGGCGGCGTCGACGAAGAACGCCTTGCGCCTGGCGACGTCGTCGTACTTCGCGTAGCTGGCCCGTTCGGTGAGGTCCACGACGTTGCCGGCGGTGAGCTCGGTGCCGTCGGCCATGCGGGCCGGGCCGGTGACCTGCAGGAGACGGCTCAGCGTGACCGGGTCGACGGCGATCGCCCCGTCCACGCGTTCGCCGGTGTGCTTGCGCCATGCCGCTGCCCAGATGCGGGCCGCGTAGGGGAAGTGCGGGCTCTTGTTGGAGTTGGGCCACACGTGGACGGGGTCGCTGCCCGCGTAGCGGGCGTCGAACTCGGCTCCGAGGTCGATGTCCGGTCTCGCCGATTCCATCTCCGTGTTGTTGCCGAACCGCTCGAAGGACAGCCGGCCCCGGTCGGCCCGCAGCACGGCGAAGGCGCCCGGAAGCCCCCCGGTGCCGCGTGCCTCGGCGAGGTTCTGGAAGGCGAGGAAATAACGCCGTTGTCCTTGCGTGCCGAGCATGGGCGGCAGGACGCGAGCCGCCAGGGAGGCGTCACTCATCACCGGGGCGAGGCGGTCCAGTTGCTGTTGCAGCCCGGCACGGGCCCGGTCGGCCGTCGGCAGCCAGGTGGACCGGGGCAGACCCTGCACCTCGGTCCGCACCTCGGCGGCGACGTCTGCGGCCCGGGCGATGTCCGGCCCGTGCCGCTGCAACTCGGCGAGGGCCTCGGACATCCCGCCGCCGCTTCCGTGCGGCGTGGACGGTTGCAGGACGCCGGTCAGCGGGGACAGCACGTCGCCGGCCAGCCGGTCGGCCGCGTAAGCGGCGCCGCGCACGGTTGTCACGGGACCCCCGAGAAGGGGCAGTTCGGCGGCGGAGTACCAGGCCGGCCCCGTGGTCAGGCGATGTGCCCGAGCCGCGTGGACGGCGGCCGAGCGCACTGCCTGTTCCGGTCCCCGGGCGGACGCGGACGCGGTCGCCCCACCGGAGGCGGAGCCGGGCGTCACCGAGTGCCGCAGCGCGTCGAGGTCCTGCTGGGCCGCGAGCAGCTCCGAGCGGGCGAGCAGCCCGGTGACACCGATCCAGACGGCACCGGCCAGCGGGAGCAGCGCACCGGCCAGCAGTACTCCCCTGAGTACGCGGCGGCGCCCCGGCGCCGGTTCGCCGGAGCGGTCTGCCCCGGGCATGCGTACGGCGGGCCCCCCCGGGCCCGGGGCCCCGGCGACCGGGGAGGCCCCCCCCCCCCACCCCCGCGCCCGATCGCGCCGGCCGGGGCT
>NZ_JBHYKH010000086.1:0-3179 GCF_042741275.1 Streptomyces sp. NPDC058964 | reverse complement strand
CTCCGCCCACCCCCCCCCTCACCGACCCTGTCTCGGGGGGGGCGCCGCGGCCCCTTTTCGGCTGCGGGTCTGGCCCCGGTATGCGTTCCGGCGCCCGGGCCGGGACCGGGACGCCGTACCGCCTTACGGATGTCTTGCTCTGTCATGAACTGCCCGTCATGAGCTGCGGCGACGGCGCACGGCCAGCGTCGTGCCACCGCCCGCCACGAGCAGCGCCGCTGCGGTGCCGCCCACGGCCAGGGCCTTCCCACTGCCCGTCTCCGCGAGGCCTTCGCCGTTGTGGTCCTGAGTCTCGTGCTGGTAGTTCGCCGGGTCGGCGACTACGCCGTGTCCGTGCGATCCGTTCTGTCCGTCGTCATGTCCGTCGTGCCCACCGGGGTGCTCGGGCGTGTCCGAGTGGGTGGGCCGTCCGGTCGGGCTCGGGGTCGGCTTCGGAGGCCTGGTCGGCCTCGGGGGCCTGGTCGGTGTGGGTGTCGGAGTCGGCGTCGGCGTCGGGGTGCTACCGACCCCGCCCTGCACGTAGATGGTGGCGCCGACGCTGACGTCGGGGTTGTCGGCGGTGAGCCGGAAGACGTGCCAGCCGGAGGGGGCTGTCTCCGGGATGGCCGAAGTCCCCGCCACCGAGCCGTCGGCCTCGGCCTGGAAGCGGTCGAGGATGATCGGCGTTGATTCCAGCAGCGCCGTGACGGTCTGCCCGGGCTGGAAAACTCCCGGGGGCGTGTCGAAGCTCAGCAGTTCTCCGGCCGTCACCGTGGTGGTGCTGACGTTCAGGGGCGGGGGCGACCCCGGGTATGGCTGCGCGTAGGCGGCCTGCGCCCCCACCAGGGGCGCCGCGATGAGCATGGCAGCCGATGCTGCCGATGCCAGGGCGACTCGCCATCTGGGCGACGTCGTCATCTTCTTCACTCTCCTCGACTCGGCTTCGGTCCCGGCCAGGCTGCAGCGTTGGCCGTGATCAAGATTTTGGGTACCAAGGTGTTGATACATGGAATAAGTGGGACATATCGATATCTACGGGTACGGCGGCACCCAGAAGCCACCGGATGGTGGAGTGCTTGCCCACCGTTGGTCTACGCCGCGGTGTCGAGCGGCGGGACGGTCTGCGCCACCGGTGTCGTCCGACGGTCCGACATAGGGGTGGCTCCCCCGGTTTGAGCGTGCGAGTCCCTATCTTCGGCTGTGCGCACAGGGACAGAACGTTTCATTTCGGATGGTTCCCTCGGACTGCGAGGGGTTATGAGGGATGCAGCTTGGATCTCCACGGTTTCCTTAAAGCTATTGCCAGACGCTGGCCGACCGTCGTGGTCTGTCTGGTTCTCGCGATCGGGGCGGCGCTCGCCGTGACGGGACTGAGTACTCCCGTCTACGAGGCGAGGACCCAGCTCTTCGTCGCCACCCGCACCAGTGAGGACACCGCGCAGCTGAACCAGGGGCAGAGCTTCTCGCAGGCGCGCGTGCAGTCGTACGCCTCGATCGTGGCGACCCGTCAGGTGACCTCACCCGTGGTGAAGAAGCTGGGGCTGCGCACCACACCGGAGGAACTGGCGTCCCGGATCACCGCCGTCGCCCCGCTCGACACCGTGCTCATCGACATCACCGTCCGGGACACCGTGCCCGAGCGGGCGGCACGCATCGCCAACGCCGTGGCGGAGCGGTTCAGCGCGGTCGTCGAGCGGCTGGAGACACCCAAGCGCACCGTCCAGGGGCCCGGAAAGAACGACACGGACGACGCCCCGCCCGCCTCGCCCGTCTCCCTGGGCGTCACCCAGGAGGCCGTCGCCCCCACCGGTCCGGTATCGCCCCGCCCGCTGCTCAACCTGGCCGCGGGCGTGCTCGGCGGCCTGCTGCTCGGTGCCGGACTCGTCGCCCTGCGCGAGACCCTCGACACCACGCTCAAGACGGGCGAGGCGCTGAGCGAGTTCACCGCGCTGCCGGGTCTCGGCACCATCCCCTACGACAAGAACGCCCCCAGGCAACCGCTCGTCAGCGCCGACGTGCGCTCCAACCGCGCCGAGGCCTTCCGCAAGCTGCGCACCAACCTGCAGTTCTCCCAGGTCGACGACCCGCCGCGGATCATCGTGGTGACGAGTTCGGTGCCCGGTGAGGGCAAGACCAACACCGCGGTGAACCTCGCCCTCTCGCTCGCCGAGGCAGGCGTTTCGACCTGCCTGGTGGATGCCGACCTGCGCCGCCCGTGCGTGGCCAGGACCTTCGGCCTCGTCCGGGACGCCGGTCTGACCACCGTGCTGATCGGGCAGGCCCGCATCGAGGACGTGATGCAGCAGGCCGAGGGCCGGCTCTCGGTGCTCGCCAGCGGCGCCGTACCGCCGAACCCCACCGAGCTGCTCGCCTCGGCGCGCATGGAAGAGGTGCTGCGCGAGCTGGCGGACACCTACGAGGTCGTGATCGTCGACACCGCGCCGCTGCTGCCGGTCGCCGACACCGCCGGACTCGCCTCGCTCGCCGAGGGCGCGCTGCTCGTCGTCCGCGCCGCGAAGACCACCCGGGAACAGGTCCGTACCGCCGCGGAATCGCTGAACCGCCTGGGTGTCCGCCTCCTCGGCACCGTCTTCAACATGGCTCCGGTCCCCAGGGGCGACCGCTACGGCGCCTACGGGCCGTACGGCGAGCTGCCCGCTCCTCGTGTGTCGGATCGCCGGAAGGAGGCCGCCGCGGCCGCGGCGTCGCATCTCGCGGACGAGAAATGACCCGGGTCCTGTTCGTCTGCACGGGCAACGTGCACCGCTCGGTGCTCGCCGAGCGGCTGCTGGCCGCGAGGCTTGCGCCCGGCTCGGCCGTGCGGCCGGAGAGCGCCGGCACGGAGGCGTGGCCCCGGCCCGGCATGGAGAGCTCCACCAGGGCGGTGCTGGAGAAGCTGGGCGGTGACGGCTCCGGCTTTGCGGCCCGCCCGCTCACCGCGCAGCTTGTCGCGGGAGCGGCGCTGGTCCTCGGGCTCGCGGGTGAGCACCGGGAGGCGGCCGTGCGGCTCGCGCCGTCGGCGATGCGGCGCTGCTTCACCCTGAAGGAGTTCGTGCGTCTGGCCGTGGGGGGATCCGGCGAAGCGCGGGGCGGGGAAACGGGCGGGGCAGGTGTGGCGACCGCGCATGGCGGCGTACCGGACGGGGAAGTCCCGCGGGTCGTGGACGGTTTCGACGTCGTAGTCGCGGCCGCGGCCGGCC
>NZ_JBHYKH010000085.1:0-23768 GCF_042741275.1 Streptomyces sp. NPDC058964 | reverse complement strand
GGCACCAGCACCGGCGGGCGGCCGACCGGTGTAGGCGGCTCCCCTGTTCGCTCGGCGGTACAACAGAACCTGCACGCCCGAAGCCGGAGGGCGCCCCGCAGCCCCTGCACACGGCGCGCACCCCCCCCCCCCGCCCCCCGCCGCGCCGCCGCCCCCGCCGCCCCGACCACCTTCTCCACCCCCCCGGGGGCGGGGTCCACTTACCCGGCCACCGCCCCCCCCCCCCGCCCGAGACCGCCACCGACCAGCGGCGCGGCTGGGTGAGGTCGAGCACCACGCGGGAGGAAGCGGACGGCGGCGGCTCGTCCACCGCGCGCACCAGCCATCCCCCGGCCAGTGGTTCCACCGAGCACAGCCCCAGCGTCGGCAGCCACCGGCGGCCCGTGGACAGGGACTTGGGCAGCGCGACCCGCCGTACGTAGGGCACCCCCGTGACCGCCGCCGTCCAGCCGTCCCGGTCCAGCACCAGCGCCCGCCCGCCGAGCCGGGCCAGCGCCGGGGCCGCCACCGCCCGCAGCCGCTCCAACGAGGTCAGGTGCAGCTCGCGCAGCCGTGCCTCGGCGAGCTTGGCCACCGAGTCGACCCAGGCGAGCGTGGCCGGATGCACCGTCTCCAGGGGGCCGCTGACGTCGACCACGCCCAGCAGCCTGCCGTCGCGGGGGTCGGTGATCGGGGCGCCCGCACAGGTCCACGACGTGTGCGACCGCGCGAAGTGTTCGGAGGCGAAGACCTGGACGGGCCTGCGCACCACGGCCGGAGTGCCCACACCGTTGGTGCCGACGACGTCCTCCCGCCAGTCCGCGCCCAGTTCGAGACCCAGTCCGTCCGCCCTGCGGAGCACCGGTGAACTGCCCTCCCGCCACAGCACCCGGCCCTCCGCGTCCGCGATCACCATGATGTGCTGCGCGACGTCGGCGACCGAGAGCAGCCCCTCCCGCAGCACCGGCAGCACATGCCGCAGCGGTGACTCCTCCCGCCTGTGCCGCACTTCCTCGGTGCTCAGCAGACCGGACCTGAAGTCCCGGTCCGGGTCGACCCCGTTGCGCAGCATCCGCCCCCAGGACTGCCCGATCACCGGACGAGGCGCGATCCGCGCACGTTCACCCGCGAGAGTCGCCTCCCGCACCTCGCTGAGCAACCTGGCCGCCTGTGCCGCGTCGACGGCGGCGAGTTGCGCCACGTTCATCGGCGGGTTCGCCACTTGGGTCCTCCCGGAAACACTTACGGACACGTGGTTGTCAAGCCGTCCGGGCGGCGGTTTCCGGTCCGACTGCTCGTCTCATAGTGCCGCTCGGCGGCGCGCGGGGAACACGGTCCGCGTATATGTGCCAACAACTTGCAACCCCCTGCAACCCTGGCGAACGCGCGGAGGGTGTCTGAAACTTGAGCAGCGCCGCCCCGGGCGGCGTTCGTGGCCTCGAACGGGGGCCGTGAAGCGGGGGTGGTGCCGTGTCGGCGCAGCACCACCCCTGCGACCTGCCCTCCGGGCGGGGCGGCGTGAGCGGTTCGGCGGGGCCGGAGTGACGGATCCGGCGCGGGCCGAGGCGCGAGGTTCCCGGCGGGGCCGGTGGGTGAGGATCCGGCCGGGCCCCGGTGGACGCGGGGTACGGCGGGTCCGTGGTGCGGGTTCTGGTCGGGCTCGTGGCGGGGAAGCGGCAGGTCCAGGCGCGGCATCCGCCTGCTCCGCTCACGCGGATCCTGCTCGGCCCGGCCCGGGGCGAGGTCGCCCGGTCGAGCGGCCCGGTCTTCGGTGTGGGCTCCGGCCCGGCCGCTCGTCGTGGGTCCGGCCAGGTACGCGGTGTGAATTCCGGCCAGGCCGTCGATCTTGGGTCCGGCTCGGTCCTCGGTGCGGGTTGCGGCCACGCCCGTGGTCACGAGTCCGGCCGGATCCACGCTGTGGCCGCCCCTCAGGAATCCGGCCGGCCCCTCGGCCGCCGGTCCGGTCGAACCGCCGGTCAGGCAACCGGCCGGGCCCGCGTGACCACCGACGTCAGGTCCAGGGTGTGCGGCAGTGTGCCGAACGCCGAGCCCCAGTCGCCGCCCAGCCGGGACGCGCAGAACGCGTCGGCGACCTCCGGTGGGGCGTACCGCACCAGCAGTGAGCCCTGCAGTACGAGCGCCATGCGCTCCACCAGCCGCCGGGCGCGCCCCTCGATGCCCTCCAGGTCTCCGAGCTCGGCCAGCAGGTGCTTCACCGCCGCGTCGAGGCGGTGGTCGGCACCACGGGCCCCGCCGATCTCCAGGAGGTAGGCGTTGAACGCCTCCGGCTCCCGTTGCAGCGCCCGCAGCACGTCCAGCGCCTGGACGTTCCCGGCACCCTCCCAGACGGAGTTGAGCGGCGACTCGCGCACCAGCCGGGGCAGCCCCCACTCCTCGACGTACCCGTTGCCGCCCAGACACTCGGCGGCCTCCACCACCACCGGCGTACAGCGCTTGGTCACCCAGTACTTGGCGGTCGGCACCGCGATCCGCAGGAACGCCCGCTCCTGCGCGCTCCCGTCGTCGTAGGCGGCCGCCAGCCGCAGCGTGAGCGCCGTCGCCGCCTCCGACTCCAGCGCGAGGTCGGCCAGGACATTGCGCATCAGCGGCTTGTCGAGCAGCTTCCCGCCGAACGCCTCGCGGTACGTGCAGTGGTGTATCGCCTGCGCCACGGCCTGCCGCATCAGCCCCGCCGAGCCGAGCGCGCAGTCGAGCCGGGTCGCGGCGACCATCTCGATGATGGTCCGCACCCCGCGCCCCTCCTCGCCGACCCGGCGCGCCCAGGTCCCGTCGAACTCCACCTCGCCGGACGCGTTCGACCGGTTGCCCAGCTTGTCCTTGAGCCGCTGGACGAGGAACGTGTTCCGGGCGCCGTCCTCCAGCACGCGCGGCACCAGGAAACAGGTCAGCCCGCCGTCGGCCTGCGCCAGGACCAGGAACCCGTCGGACATCGGCGCCGAGCAGAACCATTTGTGCCCGGTGAGCTCGTAGGTCCCGTCCTCCGCGAGCGGCCGCGCCACGGTCGTGTTCGCCCGCACGTCGCTGCCGCCCTGCTTCTCGGTCATCCCCATCCCGAAGACGGCCCCGGCCTTCAGCCGCGCCGGCCGCAGCTCACGCTCGTAGACCGTGGACGTCAGCCGTGGCTCCCACTCGGCGGCAAGCTCCGGATCGGCCCGCAGCGCGGGGACCGCCGCGTGCGTCATCGACAGCGGACAGCAGTTGCCCGCCTCCACCTGGGTCCACACCAGGAACCCGGCCGCCCGACGCACGTGCCCCGCCGGACGCGCCCAGGCCGTGGTCAGCCCCGACCCGACCCCCTTGCCCAGCAGCCGGTGCCAGGCCGGATGGAACTCGACCTCGTCGATCCGGTTGCCGTACCGGTCGTACGTGCGCAGCCGCGGCGGGTTCTCGTTCGCCTGCACCCCCCACTCCTGCACCTGCGCCGAGCCCGCGCTGCGGCCGAGCGCGGACAGCTCGTCGAGCACCTCGTCGAGCAGACCGGCCTCGGTGTGCCGCTCGACCGCCTCCACCAGGGCGCGGTCGGCGCCGAAGACGTCGTATCCGACCAGCGGCGGAGGCTGGTTCGTCACGGTATGAGTCGTGGTGCGTGCCATGTCTGCGAACCTGCCCGGGGCCGACGACGGTGGTCACCAGACTGACACAGAGCCCGGACCGGACGCGTCCGCTCGGCTCGATGCCCCCGGACCCTTCCGGTGATCACCCCGCAAGGTGAGTACCGTGCGGTACGGCGGATACCTTTAGGTCGTGCAGCCAGCAAGCGAACCCCCCGAGCGGCCGGCCGGTCGGCTCCACCGGGCCCGAGCCCTCTACCGGAACGTCTCCAAGCGCAGGACCGCCTGGCTGCTGCTGAAGGACACCGTCAATTCGTGCATGGAGTACCGCATCCTCGGTCTCGCGGCCGAGGCGGCGTTCTTCACCCTGCTGTCGGTCCCGCCCCTGCTGCTCAGCCTCATCGGGCTGCTCGGCTACGTCGACGACTGGACCGGCGCGGACACCATCGCCAGCCTCGAGAACAACCTGCTGGAGGCGTCCCGCACCGTCCTGTCCGACAAGGGCGTACGGGAGATCGCCGAGCCGATCCTGCACGACGTGATGAAGGGCGGCCGCCCCGACGTCATCTCCATCGGCTTCCTGTTCGCCCTGTGGTCGGGCTCCCGCGCGGTGAACGTCTTCATCGACACGATCACCGTGATGTACGGCCTCGACGGCGTCCGGGGCATCGTCAGGACCCGGATCATGGCGTTCCTGCTGTTCATCGTGGCCCTGCTGATCGGCTCGGTGGCGCTGCCGCTGATGGTGGCGGGTCCGGACGCGGTGGTGCGGATCGTGCCGTGGTCGGAGACGGTCGTACAGGTCCTGTACTGGCCGGTCGTGATCATCCTGTCGATCGCCTTCCTGACGACGCTCTACCACGTGTCCGTGCCCGTCCGGTCCCCGTGGATCGAGGACGTGCCCGGCGCGCTGGTCGCCCTGGCCATGTGGGTCCTGGGCAGCTTCCTGCTGCGCATCTACCTCACGAACACCATCGAGGGCGCCACGATCTACGGCTCGCTCGCCGCCGCCGTCGCCGTACTCCTGTGGATCGGCGTGTCCGCCTTCGCGGTGCTGGTCGGCGCGGCGGTGAACGCGGCGATCGACCGGGTCTGGCCGGCCGCCGCCACGGCCGCGGCCCGCGCCGCCAACGAGCGGATGCGCGAGGCGGAGGTCGCCGAGTACGTCGCCCGGGTCGCCGCGGCCCGCGAGGCCGACCCCGACGACCCCGACATGCCGTCCGAGTTCCCGGAACGCTGGTCCCGGTTCCTGCCCCCCGAGGACGTGACGGCGCGCCTGCGCACCCATGTGAAGAGCACCCACCACCCGCACAACGGGCACAAGGGGACCGGCGACGGGACGGCGCAGGACAAGTGAGCCCGCGGCGGCCGTGACCACCGGCTACCGCTTCCAGACCCCGGCCGCCGCGCCCTCCCGGGCGAAGTCCGCGAAGTCGCGAGGCGCCCGCCCCAGCACCTCCCGCACCCCGTCGGTGAGGTACGAGTTCCGTCCGTCGAGCAGCGACTCGAACAGGTCCACCAGGAACTCGACCTCCTCGGCCGGCACCCCGGACCCGGCCAGGTGCTCCCCGTACTCCCGGGCCGGCACCGGCCGGTAGGTCAGCGCGCGTCCCGTCGCCGCCGCGATCTCCGCTACCGCCTCCCCGAAGGTCAGCAGCCGGGGCCCGGTGATCGCCAGGGCCCGACCCACGTACCGGTCGTCCTCCGCGGTCAGCACCGCCACCACCACGTCCGCGATGTCCCGCACGTCGATGAACGGCTCGCGCACCTCACCGCCCGGGAACACCAGCTCCCCGCTCTCCCGCAGCCCCTCCACCAGCGGGCCCTCGCTGAAGTTCTGTGCGAACCACGCGGCCCGTACGACCGTCCAGTCCGCCCACGACTCGCGCAGCGCCTCCTCCGTCGGCCGTGCGGCCTCCTCGCCCCGCGAGGACAGCAGCACCAGCCGTCGTACACCGAGGGAGACCGCCTCGTGCGCGAGCAGCCCCACCGCCAGGGCCGCCTCCGGCGAGCCCACGTCCGGCGGGTACACCAGGTACGCCCCGTCGGCGCCCCGCAGGGTGTCCGCCCAGGTCGACCGGTCCCGCCAGTCGAAGCCCCGCGTCCGTGAGGCCTCCCGCACGGTCAGCCCCGCAGCCCGTGCGGCCTCCGCCACCCGGCGACCGGTACGGCCCGACGACCCCGTCACCACCACCGTCATCTTCCGCGTGTTCTGTGCCATGCCATCGAGTCAACTCCGGCCCGCCCCGGGCGACCATCGCTGAACGGCACGTTCCCATGTCCGCGCGTCTACGCCGCCCCCCCATGGACGCTCCCCCTCACTCGAACATGCTCACGCGGGGGACCACCTTGCAGGCCTGCTGGAGGGGCCCCGCGAGCGTGGCGCCTTCATGGTCGGGGCGTGCATCGACCCTCCCTGGGCCGTGCGGGTGGAGGACCGCGCCCCGCTCACGGTGATGCTCATGGTCCGCGGCGACGCGTGGGTCGTGCCGGACGCCCGCGGCGAGCGGGTCCGGCTGAGGGCCGGTGACCTCGCCATGGCCCGCGGCCCGGACCCGTACACCTGTGCGGACGCCCCGGGCGCGGCCGCGCAGGCTCTGATCCTGCCGGGCGGCGAGTGCCGCCACCGCGACGGGACCTTCCCGCAGGGCTCCATGGACCTGGGCGTACGCACCTGGGGCGACCGTCCCGACGGCTCCACGGTCCTGCTCATCGGCACGTACCTCATGCGGGGCGAGATCAGCGGCCGGCTGCTGGTCACTCCCCCACGCTCGAATGTCCTCGCGCGGGGGCACCCCCATCACCGCTCCTCTCCCTCGCCTCCGACGTCTGGCCGTGCCCGCTCACCCCGCTCCTCATGGAGGAGGTCGTGCGCGACGAACCGGTCCAGGAGGTCGTGCTCGACCGCCTCCTCGACCTGCTGGTGATCGCCGCGCTCCGGGCCTGGTTCTCCCGCCCGGGCGCGGAGGCCCCCGCCTGGTACCGGGCACTGGCCGACCCGGTCGTCGGCCGTGCCCTGCGCCTGCTCCAGGGCGCTCCGGCACACCCCTGGACCGTGGCGTCCCTCGCCGCCGGGGCCGGTGTGTCGCGGGCGGCGCCGGCCCGCCGCTTCACGGACCCGGTGGGGGAGCCGCCCATGTCCTGCCTCGCCGGCCGGCGCCTCGCCCCGCCGCCGACCGGCTCCGCGACTCCGACGACACCGTCGGCGCCATAGCCCGCCAGGTCGGCTACGGCACCGCCTTCGCGCTCTCCTGCGCCTTCAAGCGGGTGTGCGTGATCAGCCCTCGGGAGCACCGGACACGCGCGGCGTAGCCTGGCGTACGTGTACGAGGAGCGGGCTTCCCGGCTCACCGGCGCCGTCGTGTGGCGGCGCACCCTGGAGGATCCCGCCGTCCGGCCGGTGCTGCCCGACGGCTGCATGGACCTGCTCTGGAACGAGGGACGACTGCTTGTCGCGGGCCCGGACACACGCGCGTACGTCCCCGGGGGCCCGCTCGCGCGCTGGGCGGGCGTCCGTTTCCGTCCCGGCACCGCGCCCGCCGTCCTGGGCGTTCCGGCGCACGAACTGCGGGACCGTCGCGTGCAGTTGGCCGACCTGTGGCCCGCCGCGGAGGTGCGACGCCTGCGCGCCCGGCTGGAGGCGGCGCCGGAGCCCGCGACCGCGCTGGAGGAGATCGCGCTGGAGCGGGCCTCCGACGCGGACCCGCCCGCCCCCTTCCTCGCCGGGCTGGTCGCGGCCCTGGAAGCCGGTCGCCCCGTTGCCTCTGTCGCCGACGAACTGGGCCTGGGCTCACGCCAGCTGCACCGCCGTTGCCTGGTCGCCTTCGGCTACGGCGCCAAGACGCTGGCCCGGATCCTGCGGATGCGGAAGGCGCTCGCACTGGCCCGCGCCGGGGTGCCCTTCGCGGAGACGGCGGCGCGGGCCGGCTACGCGGACCAGCCCCATCTGTCCCGTGACGTGCGGGAGTTGACGGGCATGACGCTAGGCGAGCTGGTCGGACCCGGCCGATAGCGGCGCGAACAGGTCGACGCCGTTGCCGTCGGGGTCGTGCACCGTCGCGTAACGCTGCCCCCAGAAGGCGTCCCACGGCTTGAGCTCCCCGTGGTACCCCGCCCCCACCAGGTCCTCGTACACGGCGTCCACCTCGGCGGGCGACCCGCACCGGAAGGCGAGCCCCACCCGCCCGCCACCGGCCGGCGGGCGCCACCCGGCGTGGAAGGAACGAATGGTCTTCTCGTTGTCCAGAGCGAGGATCAGCCCACCGGGCAACTCGGCCTCGACATGAGGCTGATCCTCGGCACCGTCGGGGAAGACGAGCCCGAGGCGACGGTAGAAGGCGAGCGAGGCGGCCAGGTCGGAGGCCACCACACCGATCACGGCGAATCGTGGAGTCATGCGGCCACGGTAGGCGGGCCGGAGGCCGCCGGTCTTGTACGAATCGGACGTGAGGGCCTGGACGTCAAGTGACCTTTTTCCAGTCGAGTTGGTTGATCGACGTACGGTTGGCGCGCATCTCTGCGGCCTCGAAGCCCAAGTACATCAACGTCGGCGACAAGGTCCTCGCTACCGACCCGAAAACGGGCAGAACGGTAGCTCGCAAGGTATGAGAAAGTCAGTCCCGATCAGATTGGGCGGGCTGGTCGTATCGTTTCCTGAGCTCGGCTCCGAGCCCTCTGCCGACGTGCCGCACTGCTTCTGTGAGCTAGCCGAAGGTTACGAGCCCATTGGGTGTCTCCACGGTGAAGGAGAAGCCCACTGGCCCCTCGCTGAGACGGAGTTCGGTGTCCAGGGCGGACAGCAGGACGCGGATCTCGTCCGGGTCGGGGGCCGTGGCCGTGACCTCCACCAGGGGTGTGACGGGCAGGCCCGAGGCGGACGGGTGGAGCGAGGAGCCCCAGTCGATGAGGAACGGCACCAGGCCGGAGGGGTGCGCGGTGTCGCTGCCGGTCAGCCGCCATTCCAGCAGGGTGCCGTCGGGTCTGCGGCGGCTCATCGGGTGCGGTGAGCCGGGGTCGTAGCCCCGGGCACGCGCGGCCGCGACCGCCGCGTCCAGGTCCGGCGGGCTGATCGCCCAGGTCACGGTGCACGCGCCGGTGAGGCCGCCGACGCCGAAGGGGCGGGCGCCCCCCGGCAGCGACTGCTCCGGATCCGGTCCGATGATCTCCAGATAGCTGCCGCCGCCCAGCGACACGAGATGGTTGCGGGTACCCAGGTCCGGGTGGGCGCCGCCGACGGCTGGTGTCACACCGGTCCGCCTGGCGAACTCGGCGACCGTCGACGCGAGATCGGGGGTCGCCAGCACGAGGTGGTCCAGAAGCGGGGGGATGGCATTCATTCCGGCCGAGGCTAGGCGTGCCGGTGTCCCACGTTCAAGGGACATGCCCCACGGAAAACGACAAGATGGATCCATGATCCGTACCGTGCGCGCCCTGCCGCTGTTACTCCTCCTCCCCGCCCTGCTCACCGGCTGCGGCACGGAGAAGGCCGACGCCGGAGCCGGGGGAGGATCCTCGTCCGCGACTCCCGATGCCTCCGAACTCAACTCCCGCGTCCGTGCGTTGGGAGTTGCCCCGGAACTCGTCTACGTCACCGGGGCGTCCGGCTTCACCCCCGCCCAGCAGTCCGTCGGCGTCAACGGGGACGACGGCTTCTCCGTCTCCTACTGGTCCAAGAGCGGCGGCGTCCTTCATCTCTACTCCGACCGTGGCACGGTGACGCCCGCCGTCTGTCCCGAGGAGGAGGAGTGCGTCGCCCCGAAGAAGGGGCAGGTCGTACACATCAGCGGCGAGAAGGTCTCCCGCGAGGTCCTGCGCGAGGCGGCCCGTGCCGTTCACCGCCCCTCGGCCGAGGAACTTGCCGCAATCCTGCCGTCACCCGCGGCGACGCCCACTGAGCCGGTTCGGCGGGGCGACCTTCCCTCGTACGGGGACGGGGCGCCCGACAACAGTGTGGGGGAGGGGGGTTAAGCCCTCGGCAGCTTCAGGAAGGCCGTCCAAGCGGAGGGGGAGACCGTGAGGTGAGGGGTGGTGGGGGTCTTGGAATCGCGGATGTGGATGATGGCGGGCTGGAGGGCGACTTCGAGACATGCGCCCCCCTCGCCGCTGCTGTAGCTCGACTTGAACCACTCAAGTGCGGTGTCGCTCATCGCTCTCCCAGAAGACGGTCCAACAGGTCCCTGGTGTCCTCGGTGTTGAGGGCCTGCGTTCGCAGCATCGCATACTTCTGGGTAAGGATCCCCACCTCGTCGGGAGCGGCGATCAAGGTGCTGCCGCGTTGGCTCTCGCTGTACGCGAGACGCTGGTAATCGGGGGTCTCCAACAGGATGAACGGGCCTTCGAGCCCGGCGTGCGAGGTGCGCCCCAGCGGCATGACCTGCACTGCGGTTGCGGGCATTTCGGCGTACTCCCGCAGGTGCCGCAGTTGTTCGAGGTACACCTCCCTCCCGCCCAACTGGTCTCGTAGCGCCGCTTCCCAGATCACGAAGCTCGCCGTCGGCGGCACCTTGCGGTGCAGAATCTCCCGTCGCCCGACGCGCGCTGCGACGAGCTGCTCGATCTCGTCCACGTCGTACACCGGCACGCGGCTGCGGAAGACGGCCCGCGCGTACGCCTCCGTCTGCAAGAGGCCAGGCACCAGGAGGCTCTCGTACCACGAGATCACGGTCGCTTCACGCTCCCGATCCAGGAACTCCTCCGCCCACAACGGAACCAGATCCACCTCCGGCATCCTGCTGAGTGCCACCGACAACGCGCCCTTGGTGTCCAGGAGTTCGTCGAGCTGCTCGGCGAGGTCCGGCTTCAGTGGCCGTCTGCCCTGCTCGATCGACGCGATCTGCTGCTCGCCGACGACGAAATGCTCACCCAGTGACCTCTGCGTGTATCCGGCGGCCTCGCGGTGGAGGGCGAGCAGGGCGCCCACCATCCTCATCGCCGAGGCGTTCCTCCGTGCCCGTCGAGTCGTGCCCATGTGGCTCATGATGGAGACGGAGGGTGACGCCCGGAGTGCGAACATCGAAATCTCCACCCAGGAGGAACCGGGAGTGATTCCGCGACTGCTCGTCTACACCCGCACCACCGCCTACCGCCACGAATCCATACCGGCCGCCGTCACCGCCGTACGGACGTTCGACGGCTTCGAGGTGGACACCACCGAGGACCCGGCAGTCCTGGAAGCCCCGCTGGAGGCGTGCGCGGCCGTCGTCTTCCTCTCGACCAGTGGGGAGGTGCTGACCCCGGCCGGGCGGGAGCGGCTCGCCGGGTACGTGGAGTCGGGCGGGGGGTTCGTCGGCGTGCACGCGGCCGCCTGTACGGAGTACGAGTGGCCGTACTACGGCGAACTGCTCGGCGCCCGATTCGCCCGGCACCCCGCTCTCCAGCCGGGCAGGGCCGTCGTCGAGGACGGGGGTCATCCCGCCACCCGGGACCTGCCCGCCGTCTGGGACTTCACCGACGAGTGGTACGACTTCCGGACCAACCCGCGAGGCGCGGTGCGTGTGCTCGTACGTGCGGACGAGGCGTCGTACGACGGGGGTGGCATGGGGGAGGACCATCCGCTCGCCTGGTGTCGCCGGCAGGGGGCGGGCCGGGTGTTCTACACGGCCCTGGGGCACGCCTCGCAGGCCTACGCCGACCCGGAGTTCCTCGCCCATCTGCGCGGTGGAATCGCCTGGGCGGCGGGGCTCGACGGGGATCAGTGACGTTTCTCCGGTGAACCGGATGCGCCATCGGGGTGAGTAAAGGCCGCGTAGGGGGAGAGTCACGCGGACATCTAGGGATCCTTTTGTCCTGGCAAAGGGCCATCCACAGGAGGAGCCAGACGGTGACTTACGGAAAGAAGCTGCGCGAGCAGATCGCCGGACCGGGGACGACCCCGCTGATCGGCGTGTACGACATGTACTCGGCCTCCATCGCGGCCAAGCACTACGACGGGATGTTCGTCTCCGGCTTCGGTTTCGCGGCCTCGTACTACGGGCTGCCGGACATCGGCTTCATCGCCTGGCCGGACATGGTGGCGTTCGTCCAGCGGTTGCGCGGCGCGTTCCCTCGCCACCATCTGCTGGTGGACATCGACGACGGGTACGTCGACCCCGAGGTCGCCTGCCACGTCGTGGAGGGGCTGGAGCGGATCGGTGCCTCCGGCGTGATCCTGGAGGACCAGAAGCGGCCGCGCCGCTGCGGGCACGCCGACGGCAAGCAGGTGCTGCCGCTGGACGAGTACCTGGAGAAGCTGGAGAAGGTACTGGCGACCCGTCAGGACCTGGTGGTCGTGGCCCGTACGGACGCCACGGACGAGCACGACATCCTGTACCGCGCCGAGCGGCTCGCGGCCACGGACGCCGACGTGGTCCTGGTCGACGGTGTGCGCAGCGTCGACTGGATCGAGCGGATCCGCAAGGTCGTCGGCGACAAGCCGCTGCTGTTCAACCAGATCGCCGGCGGCAAGTCGCCCCGGCTGTCGCTGAGCGAGCTGGACGCGCTCGGCGTCGACGTCGCGATCTACAGCACCCCCTGCCTGTTCGCCGCGCACGAGGCGATGGACTCGGCGCTGAGCGAGCTGAAGGCGGCGGACGGGCGGCTGCCCCAGGTGGACGCGGCGAGCGGCGTCGGCGTGAAGGCGTCCACGAGCCTGCTGGAGCGGAACATCGCCCGTGACCGGCTCGACGAGCCCGAGCCCGAGCCCGAGGGCGTGGGCGCGTGACGCGTGCCGGATCCCGGCTGCGGACGGCCACGGTCGTGGCGGCGGCGCTCCTCGGTGCCGCCGCCGCGCCTGCGGCCGCGGACGGAGGTCTCGTCACCGTCATCGACAACCGGCAGGCCGACTCGATCCTCGAAGTCGACCGCACCGCCAACGTCCAGACGGGCAGCGGCACCGCCGGCAGTGACCACGACGGGAGCGCCGTCGACCTGATGGAGGCACTCGTCGGAGCGGCCGACCGGGACGGCGAGGACTGAACGGCGGGACGAGGAGTCGGGAGAAGGAACGAGGCGGCGGCCGGGTAGCCCGTGCGGGGAGCGTCCGGCCGCCGCCCTCAGTCCTCGCCGACGGCGGGCGGCGCGGCCGTACTCGCCCGCCGGACCAGCCGGGTCGACAGCTCCGTACGCGTCCCCTCCGGGCGCTCGCCCTGCATCATCCGCACCAGCAGGCGCAGGGCCGTCGCCGCCATCTCCGACAGCGGCTGGCGGACCGTGGTCAGCGCCGGAGCGACCCAGCGGGCCTCGGGCAGGTCGTCGAAGCCGACCACACTCATGTCGTCGGGCACCCGCAGCCCGCGCTCGGCCAGCGCCGCGTACACCCCGAGGGCCATCCGGTCCGAGCAGACGAACACGGCCGTCGGCGGCTCGGGCAGGTCCAGCAGCTCCAGCATCCGCAGCCGCGCGGTGGTCTCGTCGAAGCCCGCGTGCCGCACGTACTCGGGCCGCTGCCGCACCCCGGCCGAGGCGAGCGCCGACCGGTAGCCGGCCACCCGGGCGCTGCCGCACATCCTGCGGCGCTGCCCGGCGATCACGGCCACGCGCTCGTGGCCCAGTCCCAGCAGATGCTCGGTCGCGGTCACCCCGCCCTGCCAGTTCGCCGTGCCGACCGACACCGCACCCGGCGGCGGCTCGTGCGCCGGGTCGATCAGCACGTACGGGATGCGGCGGTGGCCGAGCCAGGCGTGCTGTGCCGGGGAGAGCCCGGCCAGGCTGAACAGGACCCCCGACGAGCCGCGCGCCGCCAGCTTGTCCGGCCAGCCCCGCTCCGGTCGGCCCGCCCCGGTCCCGGGTCGCCCGGCCGAGACCAGCACCTCCAGACCCGCCTCGTGCGCCGCCTCCTCCACCCCGTGCAGCACCGCGCCCGACCGGGAGCTGTCCAGCGAGTGCACGACGACGTCGACCAGACCCGGCGCCCTGGCCGCGTCGAATCGGGGTCTGCGCACGTAGCCCAGCCGGTCCAGCGCCTCGGTGACCCGGCGGCGTGTCTCCGGTGCCACGTCCTCCCGGCCGTTGACCACCTTCGACGCCGTCGGCACCGACACCCCGGCCTCGCGGGCCACCACCGCCAGTGTCGGACCGGGCGCCACGCTCGTGCTCCCCGCACGGACCATCGCCGGACCCCGCCTCTCCGGCCCGCGCGAGGGCCCTCGAAAGTTGCGACCAAAGACTGCATCCGCGGCCGGTCCGGGGACCATGGCAGAAAGCGCTTCCTACGATAGGCGTGCCTCAACTCGGCGGGAAGCCATGGGGATTCACGGGCTCGCGGGCGGTAGGACTTTCGAAACTTCGAACACGGGGGCGGGTCGGCGTGGTGCCGCGCGGGCCGTCACCCGAACGGCCTCCCGGCCGGGCCGTGCGCCGGAATACCCGGAGCCGATGTGATGCTCTGGATGTACCGGTGCGTGAGCGCGAGCGCGGGAGGAGCTGGTGGGCGGATGACGGCAGACCAGACGGGCCCCGTGGTCAGAACGCCGTACGGAGCGGTGCGCGGCCGCCACGAGCGCGGTGTCGCGGTGTTCCGCGGCATCCCGTACGCGGCCCCGCCCTTCGGGCCCCGCCGGTTCCGCCCGCCCGAGCCGCCCGAGCCGTGGGACGGCGTGCGTGACGCGGGCGCGTTCGGGCCGACCGCGCCGAAACCGCCGTACTCCGGGGCGTTCGCCCACTACCTGTCCGACCCCGTCGTGCCCGGCGACGACTGCCTCAACCTGAACGTCTGGACTCCCGAGCCGGGCCCCTCCGCCCGGCTTCCCGTTCTGCTGTGGCTGCACGGCGGCGCCCTGACCAGGGGCTCCTCGGCGGTACCCGTGTACGACGGGTACGGCTTCGCCCGCGACGGCGTGGTCCTCGTCTCGGTCAACTACCGGCTCGGCGTCGAGGGCTACGGCCTGTTCCCGGACGCACCCCCCAATCCCGGGCTCCGTGACCAGCTGGCCGCGCTCGAATGGGTGCACGAGTCGATAGCGGCCTTCGGCGGCGACCCCGACCGGATCACCGTGGCCGGCCAGTCGGCCGGCGCGATCAGCACCGGCGCCCTGATCGCCGCACCGCCCGCCCAGGGCCTGATCCGCCGTGCCGTGCTGCAGAGCGGGGCGCCGGAGGCCTCGGAGCGCGACAGGGTCCGGCGGATGGTGCGCCGCATGGCGACCCGCCTCAAGATCCCCGCCACCGCCGAGGCCTTCGCCGCCGTCGACCGTGACCTGCTGCTGCGCACCCAGGCCGAGGTGGGGCGGCGCAGCAGCCCCGTCCTGGGCGGTCCCGCGTTCGGGATCGTCGTCGACGGCGACCTCGTCCCGCGCGACCCGCTGGAGGCCCTGGTCGAGGGAGCGGCCGCCCGGGGTGTCGACCTGCTCATGGGCTGGACCCGGGACGAGTACCGCCTCTGGCTGGTGCCGGGCGGCCTCGTGGAACACGTCGACCGGCTCGGCCCGGTCGCTGTCGCCGGGGCCATGGCCCGCTGCCACTGCGGCCACGAGGTGCCGCACGGCTACCGCGCCCTGCACCCCGACTCCGGCACCTCCGAGATCGTCGGCCAGATGGTCACCGACCACCTGCTGCGCCTCCCGCTGCACCGCCTGGCCGACTCCCGCCCCGGAACCTCGCACGTCTACGAGTTCGCCTGGCCCTCCAACCTCCCGGGCCTGCGCTCCTGTCACGCCCTGGAACTCGGGTTCGTCTTCGACACCGGCGACGTCCCGGACTCCGCGAAGCTCGCCGGCGAAGGCGCCCCGCAGGAGCTGTGCGACACCATGCACGCGGCCTGGGTGCGCTTCGTCGCCAGTGGGGACCCAGGCTGGCAGGCGTGGGACGAGTCCCGTCCGGTACAGATCCTGGGCGACGGCCCACCGCACATTGCCCACGGTCCACGAGACGCCGAACTCGCCCTGTGGTCGGCGGCCGAGGCCGTCGCCCCGGAGCCGGACCCGGTCGACGGTGTGCCCGCGACGGTGCGCGGCGCGGAACTCGCCTCCGCCGTACGCCGGTTGCGCCGCTCGGTGGTGACACGCCGGCACTGAGGGCGCCGGCGGAGGGCACGCCCCGGCTCAGGCCGGGGCGCCGGGCCTGATCGCGGCCAGCGTCCGTGCGATCGAGGTGACCGCCCCCGGGCCCACCCGGCAGCAGCCGCCGATCAGACGGGCGCCCGCGTCGCGCCACGCCCCGACCTGGCCGGCCGTGAAGCGGGAGCCGCCGGCCCAGGCGCGTGCCTCGGCGTCCCAGGCCTCGCCGCTGTTGGGATAGACGACGACCGGCTTGCCCGTCACCCGGGCGGCCGTCTCCACCGCGTGCTCCACGTCCTCGGGGGCGCAGCAGTTGACGCCGACCGCGATCACCTCGTCCACCTCGGCGGCCGGCGCGAACGCCTCGTCCAGGGGCTGGCCGGCGCGGGTGCGGTCGCCGGCGACGCTGTACGACAGCCAGGCCGGGACGCCGAGGCCGCGCACCGCCCGCAGCAGCGCCGCCGCCTCGTCGGCGTCCGGCACCGTCTCCAGCGCCAGGACGTCGGGAGCGGCCGCCGCCAGCACCTCCAGCCGGGGGCGGTGGAAGCGCTCCAGTTCGTCGACGCTCAGTCCGTACCGGCCGCGGTACTCCGAGCCGTCGGCGAGCATCGCCCCGTACGGGCCGACCGAGGCCGCCACCCACAGCGGGCGCACGATCCCCTCGTCACGGGCCTGCCGTACCGCCTCCCGGGCCAGCTCCACGCTCAGCGCGAGCAGCCGGGCCGCCCCCGCGCGGTCGATGCCGCGTTTGGCGAAGCCCTCGAAGGTGGCCTGGTAGCCGGCGGTGATCGCCACGTCGGCGCCCGCGGTGAAGTAGGCGAGGTGCGCCTCGGTGACCGCCTCGGGCCGCTCGGCGAGCAGCCGCGCCGACCACAGCTCGTCGCTCAGGTCGTGCCCGGCGGACTCCAGCTGGTTGGACATGCCGCCGTCGAGCACGACCGTCCCGGCGGCGAGGGCTTCGGCGAGGCTGGGAGAGGTGTGGCTGGTCATGCCACGACGCTAGGAGCGTGTCGCAGTAACGGGCAAGCGGACCTGCTGTCCGGGATCGGTGGATCGGTGGATCGGTGCCGGCCGTCGCGTCGGCATCTGTGCGGGTCTGGCGGGTCCTGCCCCGTCAGGTGTCCAGCGGGTGGGGCCCGTGACGGGGCCGGGGAGACCCGACCGGTCAGCTGGTCAGGGCGGCGAGTCCGGCGGTTCGCGACGCGGAGCGTGAGCGCCACGGGCCGTCGCTTCATGGAATGAACTTGACCTCGGGGAAGGCCGCGTTCGGGCCGTCGAGCAGGTGCTCCCGGTGGTGCCGGTGGTGCCGGAGGTGCAGGTCGAAGAACGCGAGCGGGTACGCCTGCTGGATTTGCACCGCCCGGGCGGGACCGAGTGTGCCGATCCAGCCCTGGAGGTCCGCGTCGCTCATCCCGACCGCTCGTGCCAGTTGCGGGATCAGGAACTGGACGTCGCAGTACGACGAGTGCACCGCGCCCTCCGCCTGGATGTTGAGCCGCCATCCCCGCAGGTGCGACCAGAGCTCGGCGACGCTCGGCTGCGTGGCCCGGGGGTACTCGGCGGTCATCAGCATGAACGGCCGGTCCAGGTCGGTGGTGACCATCGGCTGCATCGGCCCGTCGAAGCTCAGACCGGCCCGAACGCGCCGGTCCTCGCTCATCACGAAGGCCGTCGCCGTCGCGCCTTTCGACCAGCCGAACATGCCGATGCGCTGCGGATCGAGGGCGCCGGGCAGGCCGGCCGGCAGCGGCCGGTGTTCGGCGTCCGGGTTGCGCCCGGCCGCGAGGTCCTCGACGCGGTCGAGCACGAATCGGATGTCAGTGGCGAAGTCCCGTGGTGTCAGGGCGGGTACGTCGAGCGGGACCGTGAGCCGGCCGTCGGGGAACTCGCTGAAGGCGTCGTACGTGTGATCCACCGTGACCACCACGTACCCGTGGCTGGCGAGCTCCTGCACCACGATGGTGGTGTCCGCACGTTGATCGTGCGCGCCGTGCGAGAAAACGACGACGGGCAGTCGTCCACCGGTCCGCCGAACCGGCGCGCCCTGGTGGCCGGCCGTGAGTGGCGCCACCGCGACATCGGCAGGAAATCCCGCCGACGCGAGGAGCGCTCGTGTCACGGCCGGAGACGTCCAGCGGGCCAGTGGATACCGTTCGACGCCCCGGGCGGGGTACCAGACGGCGGCCGTCAACTCGCGGTGATGCCCGGGGCCGGCCACCGGATCCGGACGGGAAGCGTCGACGAGGTGCAGGGGCACCGTGCCCACCGGGCAGGGTCCGGTGGGCGCCGGCAGAGTGAGCTGCACCGGGCCCGGGGCGGTCGAAGCCCCCCACGCCTGGTGTGCGGCGCCCGTCGGCACGGCGACCCCAACTGCCAGCGCGGCTGCGAGCATGCGACGGCGGGTCGTTCCTTCTCGGTTCATGAACGGTGTGGTCGTCACGGACCCTCCCTGGGTTTGTGGACAGCACTGGGCTGCGCCCGGTGTTCGGGCCGCCGGCCCAGCCCGGCAGTGGTTCGCTCTTGATCAGCTCAGTGGCTTGACGAAGTGCGGCCTTCACGCTGCACGGACATGAGGTGGGCGAGCACGGCCAGCACCCGGCGGTTGTCGTCGTCGGAGGGGGCGAGCTCCAGCTTGGTGAAGATGCTGGTGCTGTGCTTGGACACGGCCTTCTCGCTGATGAAGAGCCGGTTCGCGATGGCGCTGTTGGAGCGTCCCTCGGCCATGAGCTCAAGCACCTGGCGTTCCCGCTCGGTGAGTGTGGAGAGGGGTTCGCGTTCGCCGCGGCTGCGGCGGCCGAGCAGCTTGGTGACCACTTCGGGGTCCATGACCGTGCCGCCCGCGGCGACCGTACGGATCACGTCGACGAACTGGTCGTCGCTGAACACCCGGTCTTTGAGCAGGTAGCCGACCCCTCCGCGCTGGTCGGCGAGCAGTTCCTGGGCGTAGATCTGCTCGACGTACTGCGACAGGAGCAGGATCGGCAGTCCGGGCATCCGTTCCCGGGCGGAAAGCGCCGCACGCAGCCCGTCGTCGGTGTGGGTGGGCGGCAGCCTGATGTCCACGATCGCGAGGTCCGGCCGGTGCTCCAGCAGCGCGTCGAGCAGACCCGGCGCGCTGTCGGTGGCAGCCACGATCTCGAAACCGCGCGCCTTGAGGAGCCTGACCAGCCCCTCCCGGAGCAGGAAGAGATCTTCCGCGACGACTACGCGCACGGCACCTCCATGACCACGATCGTCGGCCCCCCGGGCGGGCTGCTGACCGCCAGGATGCCGTCGAAGGCCGCCAGCCGTCGCTCCACCCCGGCCAGCCCGGTGCCCCCGGCGGGATCCGCGCCGCCCACCCCGTCGTCGACCACCTCGATGCGCAGCATCCCGTCCGTCCGGGCCATGCGAATCCGAAGACCGTGCGCCGAGGCGTGCCGGACGGCGTTGGTGACCACCTCGGCGACGGCGAAGTAGCAGGCCGACTCCAGCGGGGCGGCGAGCTGCTCGGGCAGATCGATCTCGGTCTCACAGGGCAGGGGCAGGTCCAGTGCGAGCGCCCGGACCGCCTCCCCCAGGCCCCGGTCGGCCAGCATCGGCGGGTGCATCCCTCTGATCAGGCCGCGCAGTTCCTCCAGTGCCGCCGCCGAGGCGACGCGGGCCTCCACGACGAGTGCGGCGGCCTCGTGCGGATCGCTGTGGATCATCTCCTCGGCGACCCTGAGGTTCATCCCGATGGTGACCAGCCGTCCCTGTGCGCCGTCGTGCAGGTCCCGCTCGATCCTGCGCAGTTCCGCGGCCGCGGAACTGACCGCGTCGGCCCGTGTCTCGGTCAGCTCCCGCACCCGCCGGGCCAGCGCCGGGTCCGGCCCCCGACCGAGCAGCCGGCCGGCATCCGCCGGCACGGTCCTCGGCAGCAGCCAGAGCCCGAGGGCCAGCAGCACCGCTCCCTGGATGCCGCCGAGGACCGACGCATGGTGCGCGATCATCTCAAAGGGGAGGGACGGCGCCGGCATGCGCGGGGAGCCGAACTTCCGTACCTCCACCAGGTGTTGTCCGAACCCGCTCTGGGCGACGTCGTATGCCCCGATCCCCACCAGTCCCAGGACGGCCAGGTTCGCCGCCGTCCTGGGCCACCGCACCAGCCCGGCCACGACGGTCGCCAGCAGCGCCAGCCCCACCAGGTAGGCCATCACTGCCGGTCCGATCCCGGTGCCCGGCGGCGCGGACTGCCACAGTTCGAGGCCGAGCAGGTCGCCGGTCATCACCACGACGGCGGGCAGCAGCAGGGCCCAGCGCGCGGACCCAGACGCGTCGGCTCCGGCCAGACGCGCGGGCCTGCCGTTCGCCGGCCGGAGCAGAGCCACACCGGCGAAGGCGGCGAGCACCGGGACGCTCACGCAGCCCACCAGGACATTCAGGGGCGTCAGGCCATAGAAGGCAGAGGAATGCGTGAGCGAATGCGTGAGCCAATACGTCCATTCCAGCAGTTCGCCGGTCACCGCTGCGACCACGGGCAGTACCCACCGCCTGGGCGCGCGCGCCG
The DNA here is from genome assembly GCF_042741275.1 of Streptomyces sp. NPDC058964. Classification (NCBI taxonomy): domain Bacteria; kingdom Bacillati; phylum Actinomycetota; class Actinomycetes; order Kitasatosporales; family Streptomycetaceae; genus Streptomyces; species Streptomyces sp. NPDC058964. The sequence continues at coordinate 3,720 of NZ_JBHYKH010000085.1, read as the reverse complement.
AGGGAAGCAGCGTGGTGGCCAGCAGGCCGGCCATCAGCAGCGCCGACGCGAGCAGCCCGTCGGGTTGCAGATCCGGCACGGTGACGACGTAGCCGCCCGTTCCGGCGGCGTTGTGCAGGGCGAGCAGCAGCGCCGGCACACTGCCGTACGCGGCCGTACCCACCAGTCCCGCCACGACCGGCCAGCCGATCCGCCCAGCCGGTCGCGCGGTACGCTCCGGCCGGTCTCGCGCCTGCTCCGCCCTGAAGGCCAGCACGGCGCAGACCGCGGTCAACGCCACGAGCACGCCCCCCGGCCAGGGCGCCCCGTCCACCGGAAACGGCCACATATCCGCCCCTCGTCCCGTCTTGCGGGCCACGCGCCGTGGCCCGGAGATCATGCTGCTTCGAGGGGGCTGGCAGGCGCCATGGGCCGAAACCTACTTCCGAGGTAGGCAAACACCTACCCCGACCGGGCAGCCTCTGCCGGAAGTCCCGACCGGAAGGCGAGAGGCGGGACGTGCGGGGACGGACGACCGAGACGGCGCCTCGAACCGATGCTCACCATGATCGGCACGACAGCGGTCTCTTACTGAGACACGGCCCTGGTCAACGGCGGTCCGGTGGTGCCGGGTGGCGCCGGATGTCCATGGGGCCGCTTACTGCCGGGGCGCGACCCGCTTGCGCGTCGCGCCTGCTCGTGTGCGGCGTAAGCCGTTTCCGTTCCGGACCGCCCGGTCGTGCCGCGCTCGAGCGTGGTCGCGACGGCTTTGCGGGTGGTCGCGGCGGTCTGCGGGTGGTCGCGGCGGTCTGCGGGTGGTCGCCGCCTACGACTGGGAGACGGGCGGGACAGACGCCCATAACGGAAAACGGCCGTCGAACGGTGTCTGCATGTGTGATCGCGCGTCGCTGGTTCAGCCGGACGGCACGCCCTGATGCACGGCGCCACGGTCTGCGCGGGCCTGGTGCGCGACGGATTCCTCGCCCGGCATCTGGTGCCGGAGGGCAGGGTGCGGGTGGGATGAAGCCCTGGGGCGTTCCGACCGGAACCGGGGCGCCCCAGGTCCGGCCCCGCTGGAAGGAGCTCACCGCTGATGCGCCTGCCCCCGCCCGACCGCACCCTCAGCCCGCGCACCGGCTTCACCCGCGCCCACCGGGAGTCCGCCGCCGACGCCCTGCTGGCCGCGGTGGAGCCGTACGCCACCGAGGACCGCGCCCTCTACCACCTCCCCGGTGACCACGAGAGCTGGTCGGGCCGGCTCTCCGACGGCCTGGAGGGCTACGCCCGGACACTTCTGCTGGCCGCCTTCCGCCGGGAAGAGACCGTCCTCGGGCGCTACGCCGAGGGTCTCGAAGCCGGGCCCGCCGGGGTCTGGCCGCGCATCGAGGACCGCGGCCAGCCCTTGGTCGAGGCCGCCTCGATCGCCCTCGCCCTGCGGCTGACCCGGCCACTGCTGTGGGACCGGCTGGACGAGCCCGTGCGGGAGCGGGCCGCGGCCTGGCTGGCCGACGCGCTCACGGCCGAACCCTGGCCCTGCAACTGGGAGTTGTTCCCGGTCACCGTCGGCGGCTTCCTCCAGGAGGCCGGGTACGAGGCCGCCGCCGCGCGCAAGGCGATCGAGCGGGGCCTGGAACGCGTCGAGGAGTGGTACGTCGGCGACGGCTGGTACACGGACGGCCCCCGCCGCGCCTTCGACTACTACAACGGCTGGGCCATGCACCTCTACCCGGTGCTGCACGCCTGGCTGGCGGACGACGCGGAGCTGCTCGGCCTCTACGGCGGCCGGCTGGAACGCCATCTCGGCGACTACGCCCGTCTGTTCGGCGGCGACGGCGCCCCGATGCTCCAGGGCCGCTCCCTGACGTACCGCTTCGCGACGACGGCCCCGCTGTGGCTGGGCGCGCTCACCGGCCGTACGCCGCTGGCGCCCGGGGAGACCCGGCGGCTCGCCTCCGGCGCGCTCAAGTACTTCCTCGACCGGGGGGCCGTCGACGAGCGGGGTCTGCTCACCCTCGGCTGGCACGGCCCCGACGAGGCGTTTGTGCAGGGCTATTCGGGCCCGGCGTCCCCGTACTGGGCGAGCAAGGGCTTCCTGGGACTGCTGCTGCCCGCGGACCACGAGGTGTGGACGGCGGCCGAGGAACCGGGACCGGCCGAGCGCGCGGACGCCGTGACGGCGATCGCCGGCCCCAACTGGCTGCTCCAGTCGACGAGTCCGGACCGGCTGGTGCGGCTGCACAACCACGGAAGCGAGGACGCCCGCTACGACCCGTTCTACACGCGGTTCGCCTACTCGACGGTCACACGGCCCCTGGCCTCACCCCCCGACAACGTGGTGACCGTCGCGGGCGACTCCGCCCGCACGGACATCGTCCCGCTGGGGGTGGGTGACGACTGGGCGGCCTCCCGGTGCTCCAAGGCCTCCGGGGCCGAGGTCACCAGCCTGGTGGTGGCCGAGGCGGCGGTGGAGGTGCGGGCCCATCTGGTGGCGGGCGTGGAGCCCGGGGCGCCGGTGCACATCACCGGCTGGGCGCCCGGGGAGGATCAGAGGGCCGAACTGGTGCCCGTCCACAACCTGTCCGGCGAGTCCGTCCTGTCCGGCGTGACCGGCGAGGGGCCCACCCTGTTCGTCGCCCTGGCCCGGCTGACCGGCGAGCCGGACCCCCTGCCCCTCACGGACCTGGTCTGCGTGGAGGTGCGGGGCGGCCTCGAGCTGACCGTCCGCGGGCGGGCCGGCGCGGCGCGAGTGTTCCGGTTCGGGGTGCCGGACGAACGATCCGAAGGCTCGTCGTGGTCGGTGACGCCCTGCTGAGCCTGCCGGTGCGCGACGGGACGGCCGTCGTGCGCGACCGGGCCGCCACCTCCGTGACGCCCCCGCCGAATTGCGTTTTCCTTTTCATCCGGCACCCACAAGAATTCCTGCCATGACTTCCCTGATCCGGCACGTGACGATCGACTGCGCAGACGCCTACGCCCTCGGCAGCTTCTGGTCCCAGGCCCTCGGCCAGCCGCTGCACGAGGACGACAACCCGGGTGATCCCGAGGCGCTGATCGAGGGTGCGGGCCTGCTCTTCGTCACCGTGCCGGACCCCAAGACCGTCAAGAACCGGGTCCACCTGGACCTCCAGCCGCAGGACCGTACCCGTGACGAGGAGGTCGAGCGGCTTCTCGGCCTCGGCGCGACGCTCGTGAACGACCGGCGACGCGAGGACGGCACGGGCTGGGCGGTGCTCGCCGACCCGGAGGGCAACGAGTTCTGCGTGGAGCGCAGCGCTTCGGAACGCGGCAAGTAGGTCCGGGACACTTCGGCGGGCACCGAAACGAGTGGGGCCTAGCGTTCCCGTATGAGCGCAGACACCGCACGCGAGACACCCGCCGGGGCCATCACCGCCATGGTCGACCACGTACTGGCCCTGGCCGCCACCTGGACCGCCTGGGACGGCACACCCGTTCACGCCGACGACCGCGTCCACACCCCGCACAAGGCCGCGCCGGCACCGACCACGTCGTCGCGTACGCACCGGTCGCGGAGGCCGATCGGGCCGAGTCCGCTCCGGCCGGTTCGGCTCGACCGTAGCAAGGGCGACGAGCTCCGCAACGTCATGTCCCAGCCGACCTGCGTCGAGTTGACACGGGTCGCGAGGACGGGCAGGGGGTGGACGGCGGCGAGCCGCTCCTCGGCATGACGGGCACCGGGACCGCGGGCGGGCGCCAGGTGGAGGGCCGGGCAGTGAGTGGCAG
>NZ_JBHYKH010000084.1:12195-23792 GCF_042741275.1 Streptomyces sp. NPDC058964 | reverse complement strand
GTCGTTCTTGTGCGCGTGTCTGGGCCCGGGTGTGCCACACTGTGCGTCTGGCGGGGGTGTGGGGGGGGCGGGGCGGGCGCGCGCAATCACGGTGTCCTGGGTGGCCTCGCCGGCCGCGAGCTCGCCCGCGATCCGGCCCTGGGCCATCACCAGCACCCGGTCACTCATGCCGAGGACCTCGGGCAGATCGCTGGAGATCATCAGGACGGCGGCCCCGGCGGCCGTGAGTTCGTTGATGAGCTGGTAGATCTCGACCTTGGCGCCGACGTCGATGCCGCGCGTCGGCTCGTCGAGGATCAGCACCCTGGTGTCGGCCAGGAGCCACTTGCCGATGACGACCTTCTGCTGGTTGCCGCCGGAGAGGGTGCGCACGTGCTGGCCGAGGCCCGCCATCCGCACGCCCAGCTGTCCGGCGATCCGTTCGGCCGCCGCGTGCTGTGCCTTGAGGTCGACGAGCCCGGCACGGGTCGCCTTCCGCATGGTCACCAGGCCGAGGTTCTCCTCGACCGACGCGTCGAGCACCAGCCCCTGGCCCTTGCGGTCCTCGGGCACGAGCCCGATCCCGGCCGCCATGGCCGCGCCCACGTCGTGGCGGCGCAGCTCGGTGCCGGCGACCCTCACGGCTCCCCGGTCGTACGGGTCCGCGCCGAACACGGCCCGCACGACCTCGGTGCGGCCCGCGCCGACGAGCCCGGCGACGCCGACGACCTCCCCGGCGTGCACCTCGAAGCTCACGTCGTGGAAGACACCGTCCCGGGTCAGTCCCTCGACGGTGAGCAACGCGGCACCCCGGTCGGCGCGTTCCCGCGGGTACTGCTGCTCGATGGAGCGGCCCACCATGAGCCGTACGAGATCCTCCTCGGGCGTGGCGGCGGGCACCTGGCCGACGCTCCTGCCGTCGCGGATGACGGTGACGCGGTCGCCGAGGGCCGCGATCTCCTCGAGGTGATGGGTGATGAAGACGATCCCGACCCCGTCCTCGCGCAGCCTGCGCACGATCGCGAAGAGCTTCTCGACCTCCTCGGAGGTGAGCACGGCGGTCGGCTCGTCCATGATCAGCACGCGCGCCTCCAGGCTCAGCGCCTTGGCGATCTCGACCATCTGCAGGCGCGCGATGCCGAGTTCGCGGACACGCGCGCGGGGCGACACGTCGACGCCGACCCGCTCCAGCAGGACGGCGGCGTCGGCCTCCATCCGCTTGCGGTCGATCATTCCGAAGCGGCGGGGCTGCCGGCCCAGGAAGATGTTCTCGGCGACCGTCAGATCGGGAACGAGGTTGAACTCCTGGTAGATGGTGGCGATCCCGAGGCGCTCGGCGTCCTGCGCGCCGTGGATGCGCACCTCCTGGCCTCCGGCCAGGATTCGCCCGGCGTCGGGCCGGTAGGCGCCGGAGAGCATCTTGATGAGGGTGCTCTTGCCCGCTCCGTTCTCACCGAGCAGCACATGCACCTCGCTCTTGCGCAGGTCGAAGTCGACGCCGTCCAGCGCGACCACGCCCGGGAAGGTCTTCCGGATGCCCTCGATGCGCAGCAACTCGTCCGGGTTGCTCACGACTTGCTCCTTCGTACGGGGGACTGCGCAGCGGGGGACTGCGCAGGGACTGTCGCACCGCACGAGCGGCGTACGACGAGACGGGCGGGGAGGGTGACGGACTCGGGGGGCCGTCCCTCGATGCGGTCGACCAGGGCCCGTACCGCGGCCCGGCCCAGCTCGCCCGTCGGCTGGGCGATGGCCGTGATCGGCGGATCGGTGTGCACGAACCACCGGATGTCGTCGAACGCGGCGAGCGCGATGTCGTCCGGGACGCGCAGCCCGCGCGCGCGGATCGCGTCCAGGGCACCGAGTGCCATCAGGTTGTCCGCGGCGAAGACGACCTCGGGCGGCTCGGGCAGGTCGAGGAAGCCCTCGGTGACCCGCCGACCGCTCTCGGCCTGGAAGTCGCCCTGGCCCGTGTAGGCGTCCGGGAGGGGGATCCCGTACTCGGCGAGGGCGGCCCGGAAGGCCGCGACCCGCTCGCTGCCGGTGGTGGTGGCCGCGGGGCCCGCGATGATCGCGAGCCGCCGGTGGCCGAGTCCGTGCAGATGGGCGACGAGATCCCGGACGGCGGACTGCCCGTCGGCCCGTACGACGGGTACGTCGACGCCCGGGATCCACCGGTCCACGAACACCATCGGCGTGCCCGCATGGGCGGCGTCCAGCATCAGCGGCGAGCCGCCGTCGGTCGGGGAGACCAGCAGCCCGTCGATACGGCGGTCCAGCAGGGTCCGTACGTGGTGGTCCTGAAGATCCGGCCGCTCGTCGGCGTTGCCGATGATCACGCTGTAGCCGAGGGCGCGGGCCTCCTCCTCCACGGAGCGGGCCAGCTCGGTGAAGTAGGGGTTGAGCACGTCGCTGATGACCAGGCCGAGGGTGTGGGTCTGGTCGGTGCGCAGCGAACGGGCGACGGCGTTCGGGCGGTAGCCCAGCGCCTGGACGGCGGTCAGCACGCGGGTGCGCGCGTCCGCGCTGACCGACGGGTGGTCGTTCAGGACGCGCGAGACCGTGGCAACGGAGACGCCCGCTGCGGCGGCGACGTCCTTGATGCTCGCCATCGCCGTTCCACCTCCTTGTGGAAATGCTCATGGAATCGATTACACCGTGGGGTGTACCGAGGATTGGAATCGATTACACGGCGAGAGGCAAGACCCCGAGACCGGATCGTGATGTCAGTGCCCGGCTGTAGCGTCGGATCATGTCCATTCAGGCGGGGGCTTCCCAGGCGGAAGAGCGGCGGCTTGCCACGCTGGAAGGCGTGCTCGAGCGCATCACGTACGCCAACGAGGAGAACGGCTACACGGTCGCCCGGGTCGACACCGGCAGAGGCGCCGGTGATCTCCTCACGGTCGTCGGCGCGCTGCTCGGCGCCCAGGTCGGGGAGTCCCTGCGCATGGAGGGCCGCTGGGGGTCCCATCCGCAGTACGGCAAGCAGTTCACCGTCGAGAACTACACGACCGTGCTGCCGGCCACCGTCCAGGGCATCCGGCGCTACCTCGGATCCGGGCTGGTCAAGGGCATCGGACCGGTCTTCGCCGACCGCATCACCCAGCACTTCGGCCTCGACACCCTGCGGATCATCGAGGAGGAGCCCAAGCGGCTGATCGAGGTCCCCGGCCTCGGACCCAAGCGCACGAAGAGGATCGCCGACGCGTGGGAGGAGCAGAAGGCAATCAAGGAGGTCATGCTCTTCCTCCAGACGGTGGAGGTCTCGACGTCCATCGCCGTGCGCATCTACAAGAAGTACGGCGACGCCTCGATCTCGGTCGTGAAGAACCAGCCCTACCGCCTGGCCGCCGACGTCTGGGGCATCGGCTTCCTCACCGCCGACAAGATCGCCCAGTCCGTCGGCATCCCGCACGACAGCCCGGAACGGGTGAAGGCGGGCTTGCAGTACGCCCTCTCGCAGGCGACCGACCAGGGGCACTGCTTCCTGCCCGAGGAGCGGCTCATCGCCGACGCCGTGAAACTGCTGCAGGTCGACACCGGACTGGTCATCGAGTGCCTCGCCGAACTGGCCGAGCCGCCGGAGGACGGGGCCGATCCGGGCGTCGTACGGGAGAAGGTCCCGGGGCCGGACGGCGGCGAGCCCGTCACCGCCGTCTACCTCGTCCCCTTCCACCGCGCCGAGCTCTCCCTCTCCGCCCAGCTGCTGCGCCTGCTGCGCACCGACGAGGACCGGATGCCCGCCTTCCGGGACGTGGAGTGGGAGAAGGCGCTCGGGTGGCTCAAGGGACGCACGGGGGCGGACCTCGCGCCCGAGCAGGAGGCCGCCGTCAGGCTGGCGCTGACCGAGAAGGTCGCCGTGCTCACCGGGGGCCCCGGTTGCGGCAAGTCCTTCACGGTCCGCTCGATCGTGGAACTGGCCCGCGCCAAGAAGGCCAGGGTCGTGCTCGCCGCGCCCACGGGCCGTGCCGCCAAGCGACTGGCCGAGCTCACCGGAGCCGAGGCGTCCACCGTCCACCGGCTGCTGGAGCTCAAGCCGGGCGGCGACGCGGCATACGACAGGGACCGGCCGCTGGAGGCCGATCTGGTGGTCGTGGACGAGGCCTCCATGCTGGACCTGCTGCTCGCCAACAAGCTGGTCAAGGCGGTGGCTCCCGGGGCCCATCTGCTGTTCGTCGGGGACGTGGACCAGCTGCCCAGCGTCGGCGCGGGCGAGGTGCTCAGGGACCTGCTGGCCGACGGCAGCCCCATCCCGGCGGTCCGGCTCACCCGGGTCTTCCGCCAGGCCCAGCAGTCGGGGGTGGTGACGAACGCGCACCGGATCAACTCAGGGCAGCATCCGCTCACCGACGGCATGAAGGATTTCTTCCTCTTCGTCGAGGACGACACGGAGGAGGCCGGCCGGCTCACCGTGGACGTGGCCGCCCGCCGCATCCCGGCCAGATTCGGGCTTGACCCGCGCCGGGACGTGCAGGTTCTCGCGCCCATGCACCGCGGCCCCGCCGGGGCCGGCACCCTCAACGGCCTGCTCCAGCAGGCCGTCACGCCCGGCCGTCCCGACGTGCCCGAGAAACGGTTCGGTGGCCGCGTCTTCCGGGTCGGCGACAAGGTCACCCAGATTCGCAACAATTACGAGAAGGGCAAGAACGGTGTCTTCAACGGCACCGTGGGCGTGGTCACCTCGCTCGATCCGGTCGACCAGCGCCTCACGGTGCTGACGGACGAGGACGAGGAGGTTCCGTACGACTTCGACGAGCTGGACGAGCTGGCGCACGCCTACGCGGTGACCATCCACCGCTCGCAGGGCAGTGAGTATCCGGCGGTGGTGATCCCGGTCACCACGGGAGCCTGGATGATGCTTCAGCGCAACCTGCTGTACACGGCGGTCACCCGCGCCAAGAAGCTGGTCGTCCTCGTCGGTTCACGCAAGGCGATCGGCCAGGCGGTGCGCACGGTGTCGGCGGGGAGGCGCTGTACGGCACTGGACTTCAGGCTCGACCGGAGCGGCATCGGCAAAAATGATCGATCAAATGAGTCGTGAAGGTCACAGAGCACTTCCAGATGGGGAGACAACCGGGCAGGATGAGCAGGTTGGCGGCACTGAGTGCCGCCGATAGGCCCAATGGTCGACCCCGAGTGCACTCTCCTGAGCCAAATGGGGGATGGTAGAGACAGTCAGGGCACCTCGAAGATGAGGCACTACGTCGGTGAGGGAAGACGTGAGCGACAACTCTGTAGTACTGCGGTACGGCGACGGCGAGTACACCTACCCGGTGATCGACAGCACCGTCGGCGACAAGGGCTTCGACATCGGGAAGCTCCGCACCCAGACCGGTCTGGTGACTCTGGACAGCGGGTACGGCAACACGGCCGCCTACAAATCCGCCATCACCTACCTCGACGGTGAGGCGGGCATCCTCCGGTACCGCGGCTACCCGATCGAGCAGCTGGCCGAGCGCTCCACGTTCCTCGAGGTGGCCTATCTGCTGATCAACGGTGAGCTTCCCACCGTGGACGAGCTCACCTCGTTCAAGAACGAGATCACGCAGCACACCCTGCTGCACGAGGACGTCAAGAACTTCTACAAGGGCTTCCCGCGCGACGCCCACCCGATGGCGATGCTGTCGTCGGTCGTCTCGGCGCTGTCCACCTTCTACCAGGACAGCCACAACCCGTTCGACGAGAAGCAGCGCAACCTCTCCACCATCCGTCTGCTCGCCAAGCTCCCGACGATCGCGGCGTACGCGTACAAGAAGTCGATCGGTCACCCGTTCGTCTACCCGCGCAACGACCTCGGCTACGTCGAGAACTTCCTCCGCATGACCTTCTCGGTCCCGGCGCAGGACTACGAGCTGGACCCGGTCGTCGTCTCCGCCCTCGACAAGCTGCTCATCCTGCACGCGGACCACGAGCAGAACTGTTCGACGTCGACGGTCCGCCTGGTCGGCTCGTCGCAGGCGAACATGTTCGCGTCGATCTCGGCCGGCATCTCCGCCCTCTGGGGCCCGCTGCACGGCGGCGCCAACCAGTCCGTCCTGGAGATGCTGGAGGGCATCCAGGCGACCGGCGGCGACGTCGACTCCTTCATCCGCAAGGTGAAGAACAAGGAGGAGGGCGTTCGCCTGATGGGCTTCGGCCACCGGGTCTACAAGAACTTCGACCCGCGCGCCAAGATCATCAAGGCGGCGGCGCACGATGTCCTGTCGGCCCTCGGCAAGTCCGACGAACTGCTGGACATCGCCCTGAAGCTGGAGGAGCACGCGCTCTCCGACGACTACTTCGTCTCGCGCAGCCTCTACCCGAACGTCGACTTCTACACCGGCCTGATCTACCGGGCCATGGGTTTCCCGACCGAGATGTTCACGGTCCTGTTCGCCCTCGGCCGCCTGCCGGGCTGGATCGCCCAGTGGCACGAGATGATCAAGGAGCCGGGTTCCCGCATCGGCCGCCCGCGCCAGATCTACACGGGCGTGGTCGAGCGCGACTTCGTTCCGGTCGAGGAGCGCTGACACCTGCCGCTGAGGGGCGCCGTTCCGGCGGTGCCCCGTCGCCGGGGTGTTCTTCCCCCTCGGCTTCCGGCGTACGGCCGCTTCGGGGTTCGAGGGGTGCCCCTTGCCCCGGGGCGGTGCGGCGGCGTGCGTGGTCGAGAGCCGTCCTCGTCGTTGAGCGGCACTGAGCGCGGTGGTCGTCCGGGGAATGTCCGGGCGGAGCAGAAGGCGCCCTGGAGCGCCGGTCCCCCCACGGGCCGACGACCAGGGCGCCTTCCCATGTCCCGGTGCGGATTCCCCCCACGGGATCCGGCCGGGCGCTTGCGAGGACAGCGCCTGAATCGCTGTTTGAGCACAACGAGCAGAACTCGCGGTGCTCGAGTGATGCGGTGCGATCTGCCGGGACCCGTACCGATCGGGAGGGCCGCTCAAAGCTTCCCGAAGTACGCGCCCCGGCAACGCAACTCTGAGGAAGTCCCCCAAGACATCCCCAGATGCCAGCCAACGCCCCCCAAGACGCTGTCTGACATCGCCAACTTAGACCTTCGAACCCCTTCGATGGTTACGTTCACATCACTGTGATCTGCGTCTCTTGCATATGTCCGTTAGATGCGCAAGAGCCCCGATCCGATGATCGGAGCCCAAGCGTAAGGATGATGCGCGAGCCTTGTGAAGAGCTTATGTGAGGCGCGCGTTGGACTCTAGAGGGACTCTTACTTCGACTGGGGCGTACCGCCGGTAACTTCAGCGGAACGTCCGGAGTCGGAGGCTGTTCGTGACCACGAACACGGACGAAAAGGCCATTGCGGCCCCCGCGATCATCGGGTTCAGCAGCCCGGCGGCGGCCAGCGGCAGCGCGGCCACGTTGTAGCCGAAGGCCCACACCAGGTTGCCCTTGATCGTGCTCAGGGTCCTGCGCGAGAGCCGAATGGCGTCCGCGGCCACCCGCAGGTCCCCGCGCACCAGGGTCAGGTCGCCCGCCTCGATCGCCGCGTCCGTACCGGTTCCCATCGCCAGACCCAGATCGGCGGTGGCGAGCGCGGCCGCGTCGTTGACGCCGTCACCCACCATGGCGACGGTCCGCCCCTCGCCCTGCAGCCGCCGTACGACCTCGACCTTGTCCTCGGGCAGCACCTCGGCGATGACCTCGTCGATCCCCACGGCGCGCGCCACCGTCTCGGCCACCGCCCGGTTGTCCCCGGTCAGCAGCACCGGGGTGAGCCCGAGGGCGCGCAGCTCGCGCACCGCCTCGGCGCTGGTCTCCTTGACCGAGTCGGCGACGGCGAGGACACCGCGCGCCCGGCCGTCCCAGCCGGCCACGACGGCCGTACGACCGGCCCTCTCGACCTCTTCCCGGGCGCGGGCCAACTCCCGCGGAAGCTCCTCGAACAGCCGGCCCACGGCCACCTCACGGCCCGCCACGCGCCCGCGCACGCCCCGCCCGGGGACGTTCTCGAAGCGCTCGACGTCCGGCAGTGCGCCGGCCCGCTTCTCGGCACCGGCCGCGACCGCGCGGGCGACCGGGTGCTCGGAGGCGTGCTCCAGGGCGCCCGCGAGCCTCAGCACCTCCTTCTCGTCGGTGCCCTCGGCGACGTACACCTCCTGGAGGGACATCCGGCCGGTGGTGACCGTGCCGGTCTTGTCCAGGACGACCGTGTCGACACGGCGCGTGGACTCCAGGACCTCCGGGCCCTTGATCAGGATGCCGAGCTGGGCCCCCCGGCCCGTGCCGACCATCAGCGCGGTCGGGGTGGCCAGGCCCAGCGCGCACGGGCAGGCGATGATCAGTACGGCGACGGCGGCGGTGAACGCGGCCACGCTGTCGCCGGTGACGCCGAGCCACACGCCGAACGTGCCCAGCGCGATCAGGACGACCACCGGGACGAACACCGCCGAGATCCGGTCGGCCAGCCGCTGTACCTCGGCCTTGCCGTTCTGCGCGTCCTCCACGAGCTTCGCCATCCGGGCGAGCTGGGTGTCCGCGCCGACCCGGGTCGCCTCGACCACCAGCCGGCCGCCGGCGTTCACCGTCGCGCCGGTGACGGAGGAGCCCGCCGAGACGTCCACCGGCACCGACTCGCCGGTCAGCATCGCGGCGTCGACGGCGGAGACGCCCTCGATCACGGTGCCGTCGGTGGCGATCTTCTCGCCCGGCCGGACGACGAAGCGGTCGCCGACGGCCAGGGCGGCCACCGGGACGCGTACCTCACCGCCGCCGCGCAGTACGGCGACGTCCTTGGCTCCCAGCTCCATCAGCGCCCGCAGGGCCGCCCCGGCGCGCCGCTTGGAGCGGGCCTCCAGATAGCGGCCCAGCAGGATCAGGGTGACGACTCCCGCGGCCACCTCGAGGTAGATGGTGGACGCGCCGTCCATGCGCGAGACGGTGAACCGGAACTCGTCGTGCATGCCCGGCATGCCCGCGTCGCCGAAGAACAGCGCCCACAGCGACCAGCCGAACGCGGCCAGGGTGCCGACCGAGACGAGCGTGTCCATGGTGGCGGCGCCGTGCCGGGCGTTGGTCCACGCGGCCCGGTGGAAGGGCAGGCCGCCCCAGACGACGACGGGCGCGGCGAGGGTGAGCGAGAGCCACTGCCAGTTGTCGAACTGCAGCGCCGGGATCATGGACAGCAGGACGACCGGGGCGGCGAGCGCGGCCGAGACCAGCAGGCGGTGGCGGAGAGCGGCGAGTTCGGGGTCCGCCTCGGACGTCTCCGGGCTCCCGGTCGGGGCCTGCGGTTCGGGCCGCGGCGGCGGGGGCTCTTCGGCCGTGTACCCGGTCTTCACCACGGTGGCGATCAGATCGGCGACCCGGACGCCCTCGGCGTACGAGACCTTCGCCTTCTCCGTCGCGAAGTTCACCGTGGCGGTGACACCGTCCATCCGGTTCAGCTTCTTCTCGACGCGGGCGGCGCAGGAGGCGCAGGTCATCCCGCCGATGAGCAGCTCGACCTCCGACGTCTCGGCGACTATCGGTGTCTCTGTGCTGGTGGTGGTGCTGGTCATGTCCGGACTCCAGACATCGGACCGGACCGTACGGATGCAGTATCAGCTGGTCGGCACGGCCCGGTCGGAGGAAAAAGGTTTCGGGTCCCGCCCCGTGTGTCGGGCCCCCGGGGTGTCTCAGGCCTCGCCGACGAGCTCGAAGCCGGCCTCGTCGACGGCGGCGCGGACGGCCGCCTCGTCGAGCGGGGCGGCGGAGACCACGGTGACCTCACCGGTGGACGCGACGGCCTGCACCGAGCCGACGCCCGGGATCCCGGAGATCTCACTGGAGACGGAGCCCTCGCAGTGTCCGCAGCTCATCCCGCTCACCTTGTAGACAGTGGTGACGGAGCCCGTGATGTCGGTCTGCGCGGTCATGTCGTTACTCCTCGTCGAGGCGTGTGGGGCCTGGGGGGCCCACGATGGGGCCCGCACTCCTCACACTATACCCCTAGGGGGTATTTCTCCAAGGAACGTCATGGCGCGCCAGCGAGCCGGCCCATCCGACGCCGAGCAGGGCGACGAGCACCAGGCCGCCGACCGAGAACAGCGTGAAGAGGTGTTCCTGCGCCTCGGTCGGCGCCGGCATGTACCCCTGGGCGAACAGCTGCCGGTCCAGCCCCGTGCCGACCAGATGGGCCACGAGCCAGATCGCGATGCCGTGCGTGGAGTCCCACAGGGCGTGCAGCAGGGAGACCCCGGCGTACGTGGCGACGACCGGGGAGGTGAGCCGGAAGCGGCCGTTCGGATGGCGGTGGGAGAGCAGGACGGCGCCCGTGATCGCCGTCCACAGGCCGTGCCCGAAGGGGGTCAGCACCCCGCGCAGGATCTCGGTCTCGACCAGGGCGCGCAGGTCGATGCCGTTCGCCGAGACCGCGGCGTCGAAGGCGTAGCCACAGCTCTCCAGGGCCGCGAACCCGAAGCCGACGGCCGCGCCGAGCACCAGCCCGGCCCGCGTGCCGCGGATCCCGGGCAGCCGGCGGAGGGTGAACATCAGCGCGCCGAGCTTCGCCGCCTCTTCGATCATTCCGACGCCGACGAACATCGAGAGGGAGGGGCGCAGCAGATAGTGCTCCATCGTCGACGCGCCGAGCACGCCGAGCGTGCCGCCGGTCAGGAAGCAGCCGAGGATGGCGCTGACGCCCAGGTCGCGGCCGTGCCGCTCGTAGGCCCACAGGACGAACGTGACCGGGACGAGGAAGCCGCCGAGCAGGATCAGGGTCGGCAGGAGCGTGGTGTTCTTCGTCGTGTACGTCACCAGCGCGGTCAGCACCCACAGGGCGAGCCCGCCACCCAGGCAGCGCCGCCACAGGCCCGCGCGGATACGGGGGAAGGGGGGCGGGGGCTGCTTCGGGCCGGGGATGCGGGCCCGGGGCGCGCCGGGCGGTGGAGAGTGGGTCACGGAAGGTCCCCTCGTGCTCCTGCTGACTGGGGCGATCTACCGGCACCATATGCAGTTGTGCCTTTTGCCGCAGTCCGAGGAGAGCCCGCCTTCCCGGTGCCGGGTGGGCCCTATGTCGCCGTCCGGCGAAGGCCGCTGACGCCGGGTCGGCCGCCGGCCAGTGGCTCCAGATAGCGGATGAGGACGTTCTTGATCTCCCAGATGTACGCCTCGCGCTGCGCCCCCTCGTGGGTGAGGACCAGCTCCAGACCGGCCTTGTAGATGCCGAGGCAGACCTGCGCCGTGCGCGTGACGTCGGCCGGGGGCGCGGCGGGCAGGAAGGAGGCGATCAGCCCTTCGATGCGCGTCACCAGGGTGGAGTGCAGCGCGTCGTGCTCCTCGGCGATCCGGCCGGGGATGTCGGGGCCGTGCATCAGCGCGAAGAAGACGGGGTGCTCGGTGTTGAAGGCGATGAAGCGGTCGACGGCGGCGGAGACGGCCTCGTCCAGCGGAGTGGCGGGGTCGACCGGCGCGAGCGCCTCGCCGTAGGTCTCCCGCATCTCGTGCATGAGCCGGTCGCCCAGCTCGATCGCGATCGCTTCCTTGTTCGGGAAGAACTGGTAGAGCGTGCCCGGGGAGACGCCCGCCTCGCGGGCGATGGCGTTGGGTGTGGCCGCCCGGTTTGCGGACGGGGAGAAAAACGCGGGCGCGGCCCGGCTGCCGAGGGGGATTGGACCCAAGAGCCGCGGGCGGGCGGGCGGCGGGCG
>NZ_JBHYKH010000084.1:0-12185 GCF_042741275.1 Streptomyces sp. NPDC058964 | reverse complement strand
GATGGCGTTGGTGCAGGCGGGCGTGTAGCCGGTCGTGCTGATGAGCGTCGGCGCGGGGTCGAGCAGGTGGGCGATGCGCCGCTCGCCGCGGGCCTGGCGGCGGCGCGGCTGTTCCTTCCCTGGCGTTTCGGGCACGAGTCATCCCCAGGTTTCCGACGGCGATTGACAAACACGAGCGCTCGCTCGCATTCTGGGGAAACGCGAGCGATCTCTCGTGTTTGTCAGTCTATTGGCAATGGCTGATCCATGCTGCCTGCCTGCGCCCAGCACGGGTCACGGTGAAGGGGACACCGCACGATGACCGAAGTCAACAGGCCACCCCGCGTCGGAGGGTGGACCCGCTTCGTGACCGCCCGGCCGCGGTTGTCGCTGCTCGCGGCCCTGGTGCTCACCGTGCTCGCGGTGCTGGCCGGCAGCGGCGTCGCCGACCGTCTGGGCAGCGGCGGCTGGGAGGACCCGGACGCCGAGTCCACATACGCGACCAAGGCCCTCGAGCGCGAGTTCCCCGACTCCCAGCCCAACCTCCTGCTGCTCGTCGACTCCGGCCGGGCCTCGGTGGACGACCCGGCGGTCGCGGCCCAGGCCCGGAGCCTGGTCGCGCGCCTGTCCGGCGAGAAGGGCGTCGTGGGCGTCGGCTCGTACTGGCAGGCCGATCCGTCGAAGGCTCCCGCCCTGCGCGCGAAGGACGGCCACGAGGCGCTGATCGCCGCCCGCGTCACGGGCGACGAGAAGGCGATGGGAGACACCCTGGACCGCATAGCACCCCACTACCGCGGGGCGCACGGTCCGGTGAAGGTGAGGGTCGGCGGCATCGTCGCCGTGCGGCACGAGATGCAGACGATCATCAAGGAGGACCTGGCCAGGGCCGAGCTGATCGCCCTTCCGGTGACGCTCGTGCTGCTGGTGATGGTCTTCGGCAGCGCCGTCGCGGCCCTGCTGCCGCTCGGCATCGGCATCGTGGCCATCCTCGGCACCAACGCCGTGCTGCGCGGCCTGACGGAGTTCACCGACGTCTCCGTGTTCGCACTCAACCTCACCACGGCCCTGGGGCTGGGCCTCGCCATCGACTACGCGCTGTTCATCGTCCGCCGCTTCCGCGAGGAACTGTCCACGGGTGCGGAACCCCTGGCGGCGGTCGGCACCACCCTGCGCACGGCCGGCCGCACGGTGCTCTTCTCCGCCCTCACGGTCGCCGTCTCCCTGGCGGCGATGCTGCTCTTCCCGCAGTACTTCCTGCGCTCCTTCGCCTACGCGGGCATAGCCGTGGTGCTGCTGGCCGCCGCGGCCGCCCTGATCCTGCTCCCCGCCGCTCTGGTGCTGCTCGGCCACCGGGTGAACTCCCTGGACATGCGCCGCCTCTTCCGTCGCGGACGCGAGCCGAAGGCCTCCGGCGAGGAGGGCACGGCCTGGGCGCGCGCGGCCACCCTGGTGATGCGTCGCGCCCCCTTCTTCGCCGTCGGTACCACGGCGCTCCTGATCATCCTCGGACTGCCCTTCCTGGGCGTGAAGTTCGGCACGGCGGACGACCGCCAGCTGCCGTCCGGCGCCGAGTCCCATGTCGTGCAGCAGCACATCCGGGACGGTTTCCCGGGCAGCCCCGGCGGCGGACTCGAAGTCCTGGCCGAGGGCAAGGCGACCCAGGCGCAGTACGCCGACTACCGCGAGCGGGTGGCCGCCCTGTCCGAGGTGGCACGGGTCGACGGCCCGCTGGTGCGGGGCGGCTCGGCCTACTTCACCGTGCTGCCCAAGGGCGAGGCGGTCGACGACGGGGCGCAGCGCCTGGTGGGCGACCTGCGCGGCATGGACGCTCCGTTCGACACCAAGGTCACCGGCACGGCAGCCGTCCTGGTCGACTCCAAGCACGCGATAGCCGAACGCCTGCCCTGGGCAGCCGCGTTCATCGCGATCGTCACCCTGCTCCTGGTCTTCCTGCTCACCGGCAGCGTGCTGATACCGGTCCAGGCCGTGGTGCTCAACGCGCTCAGCCTGACGGCGATGTTCGGCGCGGTGGTCTGGGTCTTCCAGGACGGCCACCTCTCCGGCCCGCTCGGCTTCACCAGTCCCGGCTCCATCGAGACGACCCTGCCGGTCCTGATGTTCTGTGTGGCATTCGGCCTCTCCATGGACTACGGCGTGTTCCTGCTCTCCCGCATCAAGGAGGAGTACGACCGCACGGGCGACCACGACGAGGCGGTGCGCCACGGGCTGCAGCGCACCGGCGGGCTGATCACCGCGGCGGCGGTCATCCTGGCCGTGGTCATGGTCGCGATAGGCACCTCACGGGTGACCAACACCAAGATGCTCGGCCTGGGCATCGCGCTCGCCGTCCTGATGGATGCGATGGTCGTGCGCAGTCTGCTGGTCCCGGCCATCATGCGGCTGACCGGCCGCGCCACCTGGTGGGCCCCGGCTCCGCTGCGCCGCTTCCATGAGCGGTTCGGACTGAGCGAGGGGGAACCGGCCACGGAGCCCGATGCCGAGCGGGACCGGGACAAGATCGCGGCGCACGGCTAGCGTTCCGCCGGAAGCGGTGGTCTCCGGGGTGTCTTCTCGCGCGGGCGCCCCGTGGGCGCACGGGGCCAGAAGGAGGACTGCGCATGCGGGCTGTGGTGTTCGAGCGGTACGGGGAACCGGCCGAGGTGCGGGAGGTGGCGGACCCGGAGCCGGCGGGGCACGGGGTCGTCGTGCGCGTCGGGGCGACCGGTCTGTGCCGCAGCGACTGGCACGGCTGGATGGGCCACGATCCGGACATCACCCTGCCGCATGTACCCGGTCACGAACTGGCCGGCGTCGTCGAGGCGGTCGGCGCCCGGGTGACCCGCTGGCGTCCCGGCGACCGCGTCACCGTGCCCTTCGTCTGCGCCTGCGGCAGTTGTCCCTCCTGTGCGGCGGGCGACCAGCAGGTGTGCGAGCGGCAGACCCAGCCGGGCTTCCATCACTGGGGCTCCTTCGCCCAGTACGTGGCGCTCGACCACGCGGACGTGAACCTGGTCGCGGTCCCCGACGAGATGGCCTTCGCCACCGCCGCCGGCCTCGGCTGCCGCTTCGCGACCGCCTTCCGTGCGGTGGTGCAACAGGGCCGGGTGGCGGCGGGGGAGTGGGTCGCGGTGCACGGCTGCGGCGGCGTGGGCCTGTCGGCGGTGATGATCGCGGCGGCGTCGGGCGCGCGGGTGGTCGCCGTGGACGTGAACCCCCAAGCCCTGGACCTGGCACGCAAGTTCGGCGCGGCGGAGTGCGTCGACGCGACCCGCGCACCGGACGTCGCGACTGCGGTCCTCGACCTGACCGGGGGCGGCGCCCACCTCTCCCTCGACGCCCTCGGCTCCGCCGCCACCTGCGCGTCCTCCGTGCGCGGGCTGCGCCGCCGCGGCCGCCACGTCCAGGTGGGCCTGCTGCCCTCCCCGGACGGCACCACTCCGGTCCCCATGGCCCGCGCGATCGCCCTGGAACTCGAACTCCTCGGCAGCCACGGCATGGCCGCCCACACCTACCCGGCGATGCTGGAACTGGTCCGTGCGGGCGTCCTGCGCCCCGATCTGCTGGTGACCTCGGCGATCCCGCTGGACGCGGCACCGGCCGCCCTCGCGGCGATGGGCACGGCAACCGGCGCGGGCGTCACGGTCATCGAGCCGTGGAGCTGAGCCGGCCGAGACACCCGCCGCCCACGCCGGACGCGGTTCAGGCCTCTCGGCGCCCGCGGTTGCCAGGCCGGGAGGCCACCCACGTGCGGACCGTGTCGGCGTACCAGTAGGGCTTGCCGCCCTCCACATGGTCGGGCGGGGGCAGCAGCCCGTGCTTGCGGTAGGAGCGCACGGTGTCGGGCTGGACGCGGATGTGCGCCGCGATCTCCTTGTAGGACCAGAGCCTTCGGTCGGTCATGAGCCGCACCTCCCTGCGCGCACCGCGGGGGCGGCCGGGGACGGCCGTCGGGGGAGCCGGGCGCTGCGCTGGCGATCACCAAGCCTGTGCCCGGTCAACGACGCAGAGTGAGTATCGGGAAGTGGCTGTCGGCCGGATGTGACCGAGGACCCGCGTATGTGCAACATGCGTGACACGGACGGGGTGTTTGTGACAGAGGTGAACCAAAGGCGCACACCGGTGCGTCGGCGAGGCGCGTTGACTCGGGCGCCCGGGTGTGTTGCCGCCGACGAGCTCCTCGAGTCCGCGGGCCCACTCCGGGGTGAGCCGTCGGCTGTCGTGCGGACTCACCGCGCTGCGCAGTTCGCCGTCCGCGACGTGCTCGGTCCGTGTGAGCGCGCCGTTCGGTGACCCGCACCGGTCGATCTCCGCCGTCATGCGCGCCGGGGGAGGCGGGGCGACCGGATCCTGCCCGTACGGGGGTTGCGCAAGCCGCTGCGGGTGCTCGGGTCCGTGGAAGCCGCTCCGGATCCTCGACCGCGACGACACGATGGAGGACCGGCCCGGCGCGGCCCAGCGGATGCGGCACCGCGTCGGGATCCGGGGACCGGGGCCAGTTCGTGCCGGGCGTGCCGAAGAGGGTGAACGCGGCCCACGGCGCCGGCCGGATCTCGATGCCGCAGATCCGGCCCCCTGCTCACCGCCGACCGGAGTGTTGTCGCTCAGGCCGCTGTACACGGACCCGAGGACCGTCGTCGGCCGGCCGGGGCGCGAGAAGCGCACGGGCTGTTCAAGCCCAGCAGGAGGGTCGCCGCGCCCATGGGTGTCCGCAGACGGCTGCGCGGCCGGACGAGCGCGAGCCCGCGACCGCCGATCATCCGGACCGCGGGCTGCCGGGGTGGGGCGACGCGGCAACGGTCTGCCGGCTGCCGCCCGGCCCGTGCCCGGACCGGACCCGCACCGCGCTCGGAGCCGGCCGCTGCTCCCGGGTTCCCGGGTTCGGCCGAAGAGCCGGGCGCCCCTGCCACGAGGCGGCGGTGCCCCTACGCCCCGCAGGACCTCAGGAACGCCCGCGTCCGTCGGGCGATCGGCAGTGGCTCGTCCGGCTCGCAGGGGTACATGTCCTGCTCGACGATCGCGAACAGGTCGACGTCCAGCCTCTGCGCGGCCTCCAGGACCGGGCCGAGCGCGGGCACCCCGGCCGGCGGCTCGCACATGACGCCCTTCGCGACCGCGGGCCCGAACGGGACTCCGTCCGCCCGCACCTCGGCGAGGATCGCGGGGTCGACCTGCTTGAGGTGCAGGTAGCCGATCCGCTCGCCGTAGGTCTCGATCAGCTTGACGCTGTCCCCGCCGCAGTACGCGTAGTGCCCGGTGTCCAGGCACAGGGACACCAGGCCGGAGTCGGTGCCGTCGAGGAAGCGGACGACGTTCTCCTCGCTGTCGATGTGGGTGTCGGCGTGCGGGTGGACGACGATCCGCAGGCCGTACCGCTCCCGCACCTCGCGTCCGAGCCGCTCGGTCAGCGAGGTCAGGTTGCGCCACTGTGCGGGCGTGAGCGTGTCGGGCTCCAGCACCTCGCCGGTCTTGTCGTCGCGCCAGAAGGACGGGATGACGACGAGATGCCTCGCGCCCATCGCCTGGGCCAGCGCCGCGTTGTCCGCGACATGGGCCCAGGTCTTCTCCCACACGGCCTCGCCGTGGTGGAGCCCGGTGAAGACCGTGCCCGCCGACACCTTCAGGCCGCGTCGTGCCGTCTCCTCGGTGAGGACGGCCGGGTCGGTCGGCAGGTACCCGTACGGGCCCAGCTCGATCCACTCGTATCCGGACTGCGCGACCTCGTCGAGGAAGCGCTGCCAGGGCACCTGCCGGGGGTCGTCCGGGAACCAGACGCCCCAGGAGTCGGGGGCCGATCCGATCCGGATGCGGGACAGTGAGGACTGAGGTGACAGCGACGTCATGGCCGTCAGCGTGCGGGTCCGGGGAAGGGGTGTCAAGGTCTGGTCCGAATGTCTGGACAAAACATTGACAGGGCTCAGGGTGCGGGACTACAAACCGGGGGGAGAGCCGTGACGAAGGGAAGCCGATGGCGTACGACCTGATCACCATGGGGCGGATCGGAGTGGACCTCTATCCGCTCCAGACAGGTGTTCCACTCGCCCAGGTGTCGTCCTTCGGCAAGTTCCTCGGCGGGTCGGCCACCAACGTCGCCGTCGCCGCCTCCCGCCTGGGCCGCAGCACGGCGGTCATCACCCGCACCGGCGACGACGCCTTCGGCGCCTATCTGCACGAGGCCCTGCGCGGCTTCGGGGTCGATGACCGCTGGGTCACCCCGGTCCCCGGACTGCCCACGCCGGTCACCTTCTGCGAGGTCTTCCCGCCGGACGACTTCCCGCTCTACTTCTACCGGCAGCCCAAGGCGCCCGACCTGGAGATCGACGCCCACGACCTGGACCTCGACGCCATCCGTGACGCCCGCATCTTCTGGGTCACCGGTACGGGCCTGAGCGAGGAGCCCAGCCGTACGGCGACCCTCGCCGGCCTCGCCCACCGGGCCAGGGCCGGTACGACGGTCTTCGACCTGGACTGGCGCCCCATGTTCTGGACCGACCCGGACGGCGCCCGCCCCTTCTACGCGGAGGCCCTGCGCCACACCACCGTGGCCGTCGGCAACCTCGACGAGGTGGAGGTCGCCACCGGGGTCCGTGAACCGCACGCCGCGGCCCGCGCGCTCCTCGACGCCGGAGTCGAACTCGCCGTCGTCAAACAGGGACCCAAGGGCGTGCTCGCCGTCAGCAGCGCGGGCGAGACGGCCGAGGTCCCCCCGCTCCCGGTGAACGTCCTCAACGGGCTCGGCGCCGGCGACGCCTTCGGCGGCTCGCTCTGCCACGGACTGCTGGCCGGCTGGAACCTGGAGACGATCATGCGGCACGCCAACGCCGCCGGTGCGATCGTCGCCTCCCGCCTGGAATGCTCCTCCGCGATGCCCACCCCGGACGAGGTGGCGGCCGCGCTCGACGCCGGAGCGGTGCTGTGAGGGCCGGGAAGGTGGGCGGCGCCCGCCACGAGGGCGGGGACGGCATCGGCCACGTGCGCGTGGACGTCTCGGCGCTGGTGCACACCCGTACCCACCACCCCGAGGCGATCGCCGAGGCCGCCGCCCGCCGCGCCCGCAGACCGCTGCTCAACGAGGACGGCCGGCTGATGATCGTCGCCGCCGACCACCCGGCCCGTGGCGCCCTCGGCGTCGGCGACCGCAGGCTGGCCATGGCCAACCGCGCCGACCTGCTCGAACGCCTCTGCATCGCACTGTCGCGTCCCGGCGTCGACGGCGTGCTGGCCACCGCGGACATCCTCGACGACCTGCTGCTGCTCGGCGCCCTCGACCACAAGGTGGTCATGGGCTCGATGAACCGCGGCGGACTGCAGGGAGCCTCCTTCGAACTCGACGACCGCTTCACCGGGCACCGCCCCGAGGACATCCAGCGCCTCGGCTTCGACGCGGGCAAACTGCTGCTGCGCATCGACTACGACGACCCGGGCTCCCTGACCACCCTGGAGGCCACCGCCCGCGCCGTCGACGACATGGCCGCACGGCGGCTCCCGGTCTTCGTCGAGCCGTTCATCAGCCGCCGCACCCCCGAGGGACGGCTGCGCAACGACCTGTCCGCCGAGGCGGTCACCACATCCATCGCCATCGCCTCGGGCCTGGGCGGCAGTTCGGCCTACACCTGGCTGAAGGTGCCGGTCACCGCCGACCCCGACGACATGGCCCAGGTCATGGAGACCTCCACGCTCCCCGCCGTACTGCTGGGCGGTGACGTCGGCGACTCCCCCGAGGACCAGGACGCGGCGTACGAGAAGTGGCGCGGCGCCCTGCAACTGCCCACCGTGCGCGGACTGGTGGTGGGCCGCTCACTGCTCTACCCGGCGGACGACGACGTGGCCGCCGCCGTGGACACCGCCGTAGGACTGCTGTGAGGGCCGCATGACCGGCAATGACCTGCACCTCCGCAAGGGCTCGACCGCGGGCGCCCAGTATGTCGTCGACATCGACCCCAGGCGGGCCGGGTGGACGCACAGCAGTCTGCGGATCGTCGAGCTCGAGCCCGGCGGCACGCACATCTTCACCACCGGTGACAGCGAGTGGATCGTGCTTCCGCTGGAAGGCGGATGTACCGTCCGGACGGAAGGGAACGAGTTCCAACTCCTGGGCAGGGACGACGTGTTCGGCGGAGCCTCCGACTTCGCCTACGCCCCCCGTGACGCCCGGGTCCAGATCGCCTCCGGCGCGGGAGGCCGCTTCGCCCTGGCAGGAGCGAAGTGCGAGCGACGACTCCCCGCCCGCTACGGCCCCGCGCCGGAGGTTCCCATCGAGGTGCGCGGCAGCGGCAACTGCTCGCGCCGCGTCCGCAACTTCGCCTCCGCCGACTCCTTCGAGTGCGACAAGCTGATCGCCGTCGAGGTGATCACTCCCGGCGGCAACTGGTCCTCGTACCCGCCGCACAAGCACGACGAGCACCGGCCGGGCGAGGAGTCGCAGCTGGAGGAGATCTACTACTTCGAGATCGACGGCCCGAACGGTTTCGGCTATCAGCGCGTATTCCCCTCCCGTGAGGGCGGAACCGACGTCCTCGCCGAGGTCCGCTCCGGCGACGCCGTCCTCGTCCCCGACGGATGGCACGGCCCGTCGATCGCCCAGCCCGGGCACGACATGTACTACCTGAACGTCATGTCCGGTCCGGGTGAGACCCGGGAGTGGCGGATCTGCTTCCAACCGGCACACGTAGAAAGCACAGAGGGTTACCGATGACCTCAACGACGAGGCTCACGGTCGCGCAGGCGCTCGTCCGATTCCTGTCGGCCCAGTACACCGAGCGCGACGGCGCACGGCACCGGCTGATCGGCGCCACCTGGGGCATCTTCGGCCACGGCAACGTCGCCGGGATCGGCCAGGCGCTCGTCGAGTACGCCGGCGACATGCCGTATCACCAGGGCCGCAACGAGCAGTCCATGGTGCACGCGGCCGTCGGCTACGCGCGCCAGTCGAACCGTCTGTCCACACACGCGGTGACGACCTCCGTCGGCCCCGGCGCGACCAATCTGGTCACGGGCGCCGCCCTCGCCACCATCAACCACCTCCCGGTCCTCCTCCTGCCCGGCGACGTCTTCGCCGGCCGCCCGGCCGACCCGGTCCTGCAGCAGCTCGAGGTGCCGCACGCGGGCGACGTGTCGGTCAACGACTGCCTGCGCCCGGTGTCGAGGTACTTCGATCGCGTCACCCGCCCGGAAGCCCTGATCGCGAGCGCCCTGCAGGCCATGCGGGTCCTCACCGACCCCGTCGAGACCGGCGCCGTCACCCTCGCGCTCCCGCAGGACGTGCAGGCGGAGGCGTACGACTGGCCGGACGAGTTCTTCGCCGAGCGCGTGTGGACCGTACGACGGCCGGGCCCCGACCCGGCCGAGCTCGCCGAGGCCGTGCGGATGATCCGGGCGGCGAGGCGGCCACTGGTGATCGCGGGCGGCGGCGTCCACCACAGCCGTGCCGAGGACGCGCTCGCCGAGTTCGCCGCCGCCACCCGCATCCCGGTCGCCTCCACCCAGGCCGGCAAGGGCTCCCTGCGCTGGGACCACCCGCAGGACGTCGGGGGCGTCGGCCACACCGGCACGGCGACCGCCGACGAGCTCGCCCGCACCGCCGACCTGGTGCTCGGCGTGGGCACCCGGTACACCGACTTCACCACCGCCTCCGGCACCCTCTTCGAGAACCCGGACGTCCGCTTCCTCAACCTCAACATCGCGCCCTTCGACGGCCACAAGCTCGCCGGTACGCCCCTGGTCGCGGACGCCCGCAGCGGCCTGCAGGAGCTGACCGAGGCGCTGGAGCTGCGCGGCCACCGGATCGCGGACTCGTACGCCACCGAGTACACCGAGGACAAGGAGCGCTGGGAGCAGCGCGTCGACGCCTGCTACGAGGCCGACGAACCGGATGTGCGCCCCACGCAGCCGCAGGTGCTGGGCGCGCTGGACGCCGTGGCCGACGAGACGGACATCCTGGTCAACGCGGCCGGCTCGCTCCCCGGCGACCTGCACAAGCTGTGGCGGGCGCGGTCGAGGGACCAGTACCACCTGGAGTACGGCTACTCCTGCATGGGCTACGAGATCCCGGCCGCGATAGGGGTGAAGCTCGCCGCTCCCGACCGGCCCGTGTGGGCCCTGGTCGGCGACGGTACGTATCTGATGATGCCGACGGAGATAGTGACCGCCGTGCAGGAGGGCGTCGCGATCAAGATGGTGCTCGTGCAGAACCACGGGTACGCCTCGATCGGCGGGCTGTCCGAGTCGGTGGGCGGCGAACGGTTCGGCACGGCGTACCGTCATCGTGCCGAGGACGGTGCCTACACCGGTGCCCCGCTGCCGGTCGACCTCGCCGCCAACGCGGCCAGCCTCGGCATGCGTGTGCTGCGCGCGAAGACCGTCTCGGACCTGCGCACGGCACTCGCCGAGGCACGGGCCGCCGACACTCCCACATGTGTCTACGTGGAGACCGAAACCGCAGACACAGTGTCGGGCGCGCCTCCGGCGCAGGCCTGGTGGGATGTTCCTGTGGCCGAGACCGCGACCCGATCGTCCGCGGTCAAGGCACGTGAGCTGTACGAACGGCACGTCTCGACCCGACGCCGCCATCTGTGAAGGAGTTACCGGGCATGACGAAGATCGTCAACCACTGGATCGGCGGCAAGACCGTCGAAGGCGCTTCGGGTACGTACGGGCCGGTCACGGACCCGGCGACCGGAGCGGTCACCACGAAGGTCGCGTTCGCCTCCGTGGACGAGGTGGACGCGGCGGTGGCCGCCGCGAAGGACGCCTACGCGACCTGGGGCCAGTCCTCGCTGGCCCAGCGCACCTCGATCCTGTTCAAGTTCCGCGCGCTGCTCGACGCCCACCGCGACGAGATCGCCGAGCTGATCACCGCCGAGCACGGCAAGGTGCACAGCGACGCCCTCGGTGAGGTGGCCCGCGGTCTGGAGATCGTGGACCTGGCCTGCGGCATCAACGTCCAGCTGAAGGGTGAGCTGTCCACGCAGGTCGCCAGCCGCGTCGACGTGGCCTCGATCCGCCAGCCGCTGGGTGTGGTGGCGGGCATCACGCCGTTCAACTTCCCGGCGATGGTCCCGATGTGGATGTTCCCGATCGCCATCGCGTGCGGCAACACCTTCGTGCTGAAGCCGTCCGAGAAGGACCCGTCGGCCTCCCTCAAGATCGCCGAGCTGCTGGCCGAGGCCGGTCTGCCGGACGGTGTCTTCAACGTCGTCCACGGTGACAAGGTGGCCGTGGACCGCCTGCTGGAGCACCCGGACGTCAAGGCGGTCTCCTTCGTCGGCTCGACCCCGATCGCCCGCTACATCCACACCACCGCCTCCGCCAACGGCAAGCGCGTGCAGGCCCTGGGCGGCGCCAAGAACCACATGCTGGTCCTGCCGGACGCCGACCTGGACGCGGCCGCCGACGCCGCCGTCTCGGCCGCCTACGGCTCCGCCGGCGAGCGCTGCATGGCGATCTCCGCCGTCGTGGCGGTCGGCTCCATCGGCGACGAGCTGGTGGAGAAGATCCGCGAGCGCGCCGAGAAGATCAAGATCGGCCCCGGCAACGACCCGGCCTCCGAGATGGGTCCGCTGATCACGAAGGTCCACCGCGACAAGGTGGCCTCCTATGTCGAGGGCGCCGCGGCCGAGGGTGCCGAGGTGGTCCTGGACGGCACCGGCTACACGGTGGAGGGCTTCGAGGACGGTCACTGGATCGGCATCTCGCTGCTCGACAAGGTGCCGACCGGCGCGAAGGCTTACCAGGACGAGATCTTCGGCCCGGTGCTGTGCGTCCTGCGCGTCGACACCTACGAGGAGGGCGTCGCCCTCATCAACAGCTCTCCGTTCGGCAACGGCACCGCGATCTTCACCCGCGACGGCGGCGCCGCCCGCCGCTTCCAGCTGGAGATCGAGGCCGGCATGGTCGGCGTGAACGTGCCGATCCCGGTGCCGGTGGGCTACCACTCCTTCGGCGGCTGGAAGGACTCGCTCTTCGGCGACCACCACATCTACGGCAACGACGGCACGCACTTCTACACCCGCGGCAAGGTCGTCACCACGCGCTGGCCGGACCCGTCCGAGGCCCCCGCGGGCGTCGACCTGGGCTTCCCGCGCAACCACTGAGACGCCGATTCGACACGGTGGTGCCCCGTCCTCCGCCGGGGGGTGGGCGGGGCCCCACCCGGTGCGGGCGCAGCCCAGCAGCCGCGGCCGGGACTTCACCAACACCGTGGGGTCACC
>NZ_JBHYKH010000083.1:831-23857 GCF_042741275.1 Streptomyces sp. NPDC058964 | reverse complement strand
CAGCGGGCCCTGGACGCCGTACGGGCGCACGACCCGGCGCTGGCCGCGCTCGCCGAGCGGATCGGCGAGGTCGGCATCCTGCTGCGGGACGTGGCCGGGGAGCTCGCCGGATACGCCGACGACCTGGACGCCGACCCGTTGCGGCTGGCGGCGGTCGAGGAGCGGCGGGCCGCGCTCACCGCGCTGACCCGGAAGTACGGCGAGGATGTGGCCGCCGTGCTGTCCTGGGCCGAGCAGGGTGCCTCGCGGCTGACCGAACTGGACGGCGACGACGAGCGGATCGGCGAGCTGACCGCCGAGCGGGACGCGCTGCGCAGCGAACTGGGCGGTCTCGCCCAGGCGTTGACGGACGCGCGCACGGAGGCCGCCGAGCGGTTCGCCGCCGCCGTGACCGCCGAGCTGGCCTCCCTCGCGATGCCGCACGCGCGCGTGTCCTTCGATCTCCGGCAGACCGAGGACCCCGAGGGCGTGGAGGTCGGCGGCCGCACGGTCGCGTACGGCCCGTCGGGTGCCGACGAGGTGGAGCTGCTGCTCGCGCCGCATCCGGGCGCGCCGCCGCGGCCCATCGCCAAGGGCGCCTCCGGCGGCGAGCTCTCGCGCGTGATGCTCGCCGTGGAAGTCGTGTTCGCGGGGACCGACCCGGTGCCGACGTACCTCTTCGACGAGGTCGACGCCGGTGTCGGCGGCAAGGCCGCGGTCGAGATCGGCCGGCGGCTGGCGCGGCTGGCCAAGACCGCGCAGGTCGTCGTCGTCACCCACCTGCCCCAGGTCGCCGCCTTCGCCGACCGGCAGCTGCTCGTAGAGAAGACCAACGACGGGTCGGTCACCCGGTCCGGTGTGAAGGTCCTCGAGGGCGAGGAACGGGTCCGCGAGCTGTCCCGGATGCTCGCCGGTCAGGAGGACTCGCAGACCGCGCGTGCGCACGCCGAGGAACTGCTGGCCGCGGCCCGAGCGGATGGGTGAGGAAGCGGGCTCCCGGTTGGCTCGATGAGCACCCGTACCCGCAGGACCTCCTCGTTCGCGCTCGCCGCCACCCTCACCCGAGGCACCAGCGGCACCGTCACGTTGGTGGGCATCTCCGCGGCCGCGATGGCGGCCGCGGCGGCGGTGCCCACCGAAGACCTCGCGGCGCGCGCGATGATCGGTGACACGGGGGCGCACGCCCCGGGCGCGCCCCTGGGCGCCGCTGTCGCCGCGGACAACGGGCGCGCCGGACTGCTCGCGCACGCCGCGGCGCTGGTGGTCTCGGCCGTGTACGGGGAGCGGGTGAGCGGGCCGGCGCGCTCGCTGTGACGGGCCACGGTGTCCGACCATCGGACGGGCGCTCCGCGGAGTTCGGCCGGCCCCGGGATTGTCATCACTCGTGTGGGTGACGCGCTCCCGCGCCGTGCGCCGGGCCGGAGCCCCGCACGCCTCCCCGGGGTTCCCGGAACACCCGTACGTCCTGGCATCCTGGACAGGGCACGCGGTACGCGCAGGAGGCGCGCGCGGTACCCGCCCTCCGCCCGATACCTTCTGTACGTTCCTTCTTCTGTACGTTCCTTCGTGACCGCCCGACGCCGAACCAGGAGCCCCCGGCCACGTGAGCCCCGTGACCAGCAACTCGCCGCACGGTCAGTCGCCGCTGCGCACCGTGCAGGTGCTGGGCGGAGGCAACGCCGGCAGCAGCGCGCACGTGCGGTCCCTGGCGGCCGGGCTCGTCGCGCGGGGCGTCCGGGTCACGGTGTGCGCCCCCGCCGAGGCCGACCGTGCCTACGACTTCACCGGCGTCGGCGCCGACCACGTCCACGTTCCGCGCAGCAGCGACCCCAACTCCGTCGCCGCGCTGCGGGCGGCCTGCGCGGAAGCGGACCTGGTGCACGCTCACGGGCTGCACGCCTCCTTCCGGGCCGTCCTCGCGCTCAGCGGCCGGCGTACCCCGCTCGTCGTGACCTGGCACAACCGGGCCCACGCGGAAGGGGCCCGCGCGCATCTGCTGCGCCTGCTGGAGCGGCGGGTCGTGAAGGCGGCGGCCGTCGTGCTCGGCACCACCTCGGACCTGGTGGACCGGGCACGCCGCACCGGCGCCCGGGACGCCCGGCTCGCCGCCGCAGCGCTGCCCGGCCCGCGCCCGGCCGCCGAGCCGGACGACCCCGACCGGCGGCGCCCCAAGGTGCGCGCCGAACTGGGTGCCACCGGGCGCCCGTTGCTCATCGCCGTCGGCTCCCTCGACCGGAACCGCGGCTATGACGTTCTGCTGGACGCGGCCCGCGAGTGGTGTCGGCTCGATCCCCCGCCGCTGCTCGTGATCGCGGGGGAGGGGCCGCTGCGCGCGACGCTGCAGCGGCGGATCGAGGACGAGGAGCTTCCGGTCCGGCTCATCGGGCGGCGGGACGACGTGAGCGAGCTGCTCGACGCCGCCGATCTCGCGCTGCTGCCCAGCCGTTGGGAGTCCCGTTCGATCCTCGCCCAGGAAGCCCTCCACGCGCGCGTGCCGCTCGTCGCGACCGCCGTCGGCGGCATCCCCGACCTGGTGGGCGACGCGGCCGAGCTCGTCCCGTACGGCGACGCGCACGCGTTCGCCGAGGCCGTCGTGCGGCTGCTCCGCGACCCCGGACGCTGCGAACTGCTCCGGGACAAGGGCGTACGGCAGGCCGCCGGCTGGCCCACCGAGGACGAGACCGTGGCCCAAGTCCTTAGCGTGTACGACGAGTTGACCCAGCCACGCGCCTTCAGCTAGTGCTGTGACCGGGAAGGTTTGCCGGGGCGTCGGGTGCCGGACGACGTGGCGCTGATTCGGCTTCGCAATGTCCGGGAGCGCTGACGGGAGCGGCCCGACGGTATGTGATGCCGGCGGCAAAACGGGTTCGGTGAGAGTCCGCATACGTGCTCGGCCAGGCGTTGTCGTACCCCCGGTGTAGTGTCCGGGCCGGAGTCAGGCTCATGTTCTGCGGTTGACGGAGGCGCGCGGATGACGAGTACGACAGGCGAGGCCGTGGTGGCGGATGGCGAACACCCTCGAACGCCTCGCCGAACTGTGCGCCGCCCGGTGAACGCCGAACTCGACGCCCTCAAGGGCGCCCTGGACCGCCAGCGCGAGCACGTCCTCGGGATCCTCGAAGGGCTCTCGGAGGAGGATCTACGGCGGCCGGTGTTGCCCAGCGGCTGGAGCTGCCTGGCATTGGTGCGCCACCTCACCCTGGACGTCGAACGCTTCTGGTTCCCAGGGGTGATCGCGGGCGAACCGGATGTGGCCGGACAGCTCACGGCAGGCGCGGAGGCGCACTGGTCTGTGCCCGAGGGGATGAGGACCGAGGAGATCTTCGCCGACTACCGGGCGGCCATCGGGCGCGCCGACGCCGTGCTCGCCGCCGCCGCGCCTGAACAGGAGCCCGCCGCCTGGCCCGTGGAGATCTGGCCGACCTGGCGGCTGCCTGACGTGCGGCACATTCTGATCCACGTCCTCACCGAAGTCGCCTGCCACAGCGGCCACTTGGACGCGGCGCGCGAACTGATCGACGGCACCACCTGGCTCGGCGGCAACCCCTACGCCGGCTAGTTCTGTGACCGGTTCGAGTTCGCCGGGTCCTTCGCCGCGGTGGCGAGGACTCGGGGGGTGGCGGGCGTCGGCGTTGCGCCGGCGCAGGTAGGCGTGCAGGGCGCGGGTCTGCGCGGGTCTGCGCGGGTCTGCGCGGTGTGGTTGCGGTGGTTGGAGTTGGCCATTCTGACGACCAGCAGGCCGCGGGAGGTCTCGATCGCGACCGGGATCGGGTTCTCCTCGGTGTCGCCGTACTCGGCGAACAGGTCCAGCAGGATCTTGTAGCCGGCCGCGTCATCGGTGACGCGGCGCTTGGCCGCCGGCCACCTCTGGGCCTTCTCCGCCATCACCGCCTCACCCGGCGCCGAGGCCCACTGCCGAAGGCGCCGCGACGACCACGGAGACTGGCCACGCTGCCGCCTGGAGGAACCTCTTCAACCGCATGCTCGGCCGGCTCTACTGCTGCCTTAAGCGCCGCAAGTCGTTCGACGAACGAGCCGCCCTTCCCGTCGAACTCGCTGCAGCCGCTTGACGCGTCAAAACCCTGAGGTGTCTCACAGGGCAATACACCTAGGGCACGTGCCGGCGCGCCCGCAGCGCCAGGCTCAACGCCAGGACCGTCTGCGGGTCGTCGAGGTCGGTGCCCAGCAACTCCCCGATGCGGGCGAGGCGGTTGTAGAGCGTCTGGCGGTTGAGGTGCAGTTCGCGGGCCGTCTCGGCCTTGCGGCCCGCGTGCGCCAGATAGGTCTCCAGCGTCGGCAGCAGCGGCGGCTTGGAACGGCTGTCGTGATCGCGCAGCGGACCGATGGCACGGTCCACGAAGGCCGCCAGGTCCGGGTGGTCGCGCAGCCGCCACAGCAGCAGGTCGATGTCCAGGCGGCGGGCGTCGTACCAGGGGCGGTCCGCCAGACCCTGCGCCGCCGTCGCCGTCTCGGCCGCGTGCCGCAGTCCGGCCGACGCGGCGGCCCAGCCGCCGGCCACCCCGACGACCACGACCGGCGGCTGGGCTCCCGGCCACTGCATCCCGGCCCGCTCCACCCCGGCGCGCAGCGCCGCCGCGACCCGGTCGGCCACGGCCGACCGCTCCGACTCCGAGCGCAGCCCCAGCAGCAGCGGCACCCGGCCCTCCACGGGCCGCACACCCAGCAGCACCGGCACACCCACCGAGGCCAGCTCCTCCGCGACCGCACGGGCCAGAACCGCCCAGCCGCCGCCCGGGGAGAGGGTGTCACCCAGCCGCATCACCACCGGAAGCAGCGGGCTGTTGCCCGGCTTGAAGCCCAGCACCCGGGCCTGCGCGGGCGCGTCCTCGGCCGCGATGCGCCCCTCGGCGAGGTCGGTGAGGAAGTCGCCGCGGCCGCGTGCCGCCAGTTCCTCCTCCTGCCGGGCCTGCATCAGGACGACGGCCAGGATGCCGGCGGCCCGGTCGGCGGCGATCCGGTGCACGGGAGCCAGCGGCGACCGTACCGGCAGCAGGACCAGCCGGGCGCGCACCGAACCGGTACCCGGGCCACCGCCGGGCACGTCCACCAGCACCGAACCGGCCGGCGGCGGCGCGTCCTTGTGCGCACCGCGCAGCCCCTCCCACACCTGCAGCGGATCCGCTCCCTCGGGCCCGGCGCCGGCGGCGTACAGGAGCTGGCCGTCGGTCGTCTCCAGGAACACCGGGTTGCCGCTGAAGCCGGCCAGGATGCCCAGGACCTGCGGCACTCCACCGCCGCCCAGCAGGGCCTCGGTACACCGGCGGTGCACCTCCTCGGCCCGCTGGAGCAGCGCGTAGTGGCCGTTGACGATCTCGGTGTGGACCTCCTCGGTGACCGTCACGAAAGGCACCTCGCGGTGCAGCTGGACGAGCGGGAGACCGGTCGACCTGGCCGTGTCGACGAGGGCGGCGGGCAGTCGGGTGAAGCGCGGTCCGAGCTCCACGACCAGGGCCGCGATACCCCGCTCCGCGAGGGTGCGCACGAACGCCCGCTGCTCGGCCGGGCGCGTGCCCAGGCCGTAGCCGGTGGTGAGCAGCAGCTCGCCGCCCTTGAGCAGCGACGCGATGTTCGGCACCTCGCCCGCGTGCACCCAGCGCACGGTGCGTCCCAGCCGGTCGGCGCCCGCCAGGATCTCCGGGAGCCCGCTGCGCAGCCCGGGCAGCTCCAGCGCCCGCTGAACGGTGATCCCGGCGCCCTGCGTGTCGAATCCGCTGCCGGCCCTGCTGTCCGTACCGCTGTCCATACAGCGGACGCTACCTGCGAGAACGCCGTGACGACAGCTGCTGTCCCGCGCTACACGGGCCGGATGTTGTGGTTGCAGCGGAAGACGTTGTCGGGGTCGTAGGCCCGCTTCACCTTCTCCAGCCGCAGCAGGTTCCCGGCGCCCAGGCCCGCGGCGACCCGCTCGGGACCCTCGTCTCCGACCAGGCTGAGGCAGACGGCACCGGTGCTCCACGGCCGCATGGCGGCGACGGTGTCCCGTACCTCGGCGAGGGCCCGCTCGTCGTCGGCAGGGTCGGCCCAGCCGGCGAACGGATGCGCCACCCAGGGCGCGTTTCGGTACGCGACCGGGTAGCGGGCGGGTCCGGTGGCGACGGCACCGCCGAGCGGGAAGAGCGTGCACCGGGATCCGCCCGGCACGGGCAGGGCCTCGGCCCGGGCGCAGAAGAGGTCCACCAGTTCGTCGGGCAGACCGGTCAGACACTCCGCCGACCAGTGGGCGCGCGGCCCGGCAGGACGGTCCAGCAGGCGCAGCGCCCCGGCGCCCTCCAGCTCCGCCTCATGCGGCAGCGCCAGCAGCGGCCCGGCGAGTTCGCGCAGGTCCGCCGCGGTGCCCGTGTACGTCAGGAGCGCGCCGTACATCGGCCCGTCCCCGACCGGACAGGTGACGGCACCGCTCAGCCGGTCGGGTCCGGTACCGATGATCCGGCGGAAGGCGCGGACCACCTGCCGGCCGGACTCGGGCGGGTGCAGCAGCAGCGTGACGGAGAACTCCGGCAGTTCGTGCAGCTCCAGTGTGAGCGCGGTGGCGATGCCGAAGTTGCCGCCGCCGCCGTGCAGCGCCCAGAACAGCTCCGGGTTCTCGTCGGGGTTGGCGTGGACCCGTTCGGCGTCGGCGGTGACCAGCTCTACGCCGATGAGGCTGTCCACGGTGAGGCCGAACGCCCGGTCCAGCTGGCCGGTGCCACCGCCCAGGACGAATCCGCCCACGCCGACGGCGGAGGCCGTGGGGCCGCTGACGGCCAGGCCATGGGGCCGGGTGGCCCGGTCCAGGTCGCTCATCGTGGCGCCGCCCCCGACCCGTGCCGCCTCCGCCGCCGGATCGACCGTCACCTCGTGCATACGGCGTAGGTCCACCAGGAGCGCACCCTCGGCCGGGGCCGCGCCCACCAGACCGTGTCCGCCGCCGCGTACGGCGATGTGCAGGTCCAGGTCCCTCGCGAAGCGCACGGCCCGGACCACGTCCCCCTCGTCCGCGCACTGCGCGATCACGGCCGGATGCCGGTCGGTCATCCCGTTGAACACGGTCCGGGCCGCGTCGTAGCCCGGATCCCCGGGGGCGAACACGTCGCCTGCCAGGTCCTCGCGCAGGGCCGCCAGGGCCGTGCCCGCCTTCGAGCGGGATGCCATGGGCGCCCCCTTCCGGAAAGGGGCAGTGCTCCGCTTCCAGCTTAGGCGGGCATGGTCATCCGGTCGTGCTCGGAGGTCGCGCCCCCGGTCGAGCGCGGCCCGGGCGGCCCGGACCGCCCGGTCACCCGGTCGCGCCGGGGCGGTCCCGCGCATCCGGCCGTCCTCGTCCGGCTGTGCCAAAGCGATCGCGCCCAGCCGACACGACCGCGCTCGGCCAACCCGACACGGTCGGCCGTCCCCGGAGGGGTTCAGCCGCCGTATGCGCCCGAAGCCGTCAGCCGCAGCGCCGTGTCGATCAGCGGAACGTGGCTGAAGGCCTGCGGGAAGTTGCCGACCTGGCGCTGACGGACCGGGTCCCATTCCTCGGCGAGCAGCCCGAGGTCGTTGCGCAGCGACAGCAGCTTCTCGAACAGCTTGCGGGCCTCGTCCACGCGGCCGATCATCGCGAGGTCGTCCGCCATCCAGAACGAGCAGGCGAGGAAGGCACCCTCGTCGCCGGGGAGACCGTCGACGCCCTCCTGCTCGCCCTCCGTCGGGTAGCGCAGGATGAAGCCGTCCGGCGTGGACAGCTCGCGCTGGATCGCCTCGATGGTGCCGATCACCCGCTTGTCGTCCGGCGGCAGGAAGCCCATCTGCGGAATCAGCAGCAGCGAGGCGTCCAGCTCCTTGGAGCCGTACGACTGCGTGAACGTGTTGCGCTCCTTGTCGTAGCCCTTCTCGCACACGTCACGGTGGATGTCGTCGCGCAGCTCGCGCCAGCGCTCCAGCGGTCCGTCCGCGTCGCCGGACTCGATCAGCTTGATCGTGCGGTCCACCGCGACCCAGGCCATGACCTTGGAGTGCACGAAGTGACGGCGCGGACCGCGCACCTCCCAGATGCCCTCGTCCGGCTCGTCCCAGTGGTCCTCCAGGTAGCGGATCAGCTTCAGCTGGAGCAGCGACGCGTAGTCGTTGCGGGCCAGGCCCGTCATGTGCGCCAGGTGCAGGGCCTCGGTGACCTCGCCGTACACGTCCAGCTGCAGCTGGTGCGCCGCGCCGTTGCCGACCCGGACCGGGGCCGAGTCCTCGTAGCCGGGCAGCCAGTCCAGCTCGGCCTCGCCCAGCTCGCGCTCGCCCGCGATGCCGTACATGATCTGCAGGTTCTCCGGGTCGCCGGCGACCGCCCGCAGCAGCCACTCGCGCCAGGCGCGGGCCTCCTCGCGGTAGCCGGTGCGCAGCAGCGAGGACAGGGTGATCGCCGCGTCGCGCAGCCAGGTGTAGCGGTAGTCCCAGTTGCGGACGCCGCCGATGTCCTCGGGCAGGGAGGTGGTGGGCGCGGCGACGATGCCACCGGTCGGGGCGTACGTCAGGGCCTTGAGGGTGATCAGGGAGCGGATCACCGCCTCACGGTACGGACCGTGGTACGTGCAGTGCTCCACCCACTCGCGCCAGAAGGTCTCCGTCGCCTCCAGGGACTGCTCCGGCTCCGGCAGAGCCGGCGGTTCCTTGTGCGAGGGCTCCCACGAGATCGTGAACGCGATGCGGTCACCCGGGGCGACCGTGAAGTCCGCGTACGTGGTCAGCGACTTTCCGTAGGTCTCCGCCGAGGTGTCGAACCACACAGAGTCGGGGCCCGCGACGGCCACGGTGCGCCCGTCGTGCTTGTGCACCCACGGCACGACCCGGCCGTACGAGAAACGCATCCTGAGCGCCGAGCGCATCGGCACCCGGCCGGTGACGCCCTCGACGATCCGGATCAGCTGCGGGGCGCCGTCACGCGGCGGCATGAAGTCGGTCACGCGGACCGTGCCGCGCGGGGTGTCCCACTCCGACTCCAGGATCAGCGAGTCGCCCCGGTAGGTGCGCCGCGCCGCCGTGGGCGGCTCCGTGTCGGCCGCGTGGGCGGGTCCGAGCCGCCAGAACCCGTGCTCCTCGGTGCCCAGCAGACCGGCGAAGATGGCGTGCGAGTCGAAGCGGGGCAGGCACAGCCAGTCGACTGTGCCGTCCCGGCAGACCAACGCCGCGGTCTGCATGTCTCCGATGAGTGCGTAGTCTTCGATGCGCCCGGCCACGTGCAACTCCAGTCGAACGGCCACGTCGCCCCCGGGAAAAGAGGGGGCTGTCGCTAGTGCGGTCAAGGGGTCGTTGTTATGCGTCGTTGAGCGGTGAAGCAAAGCAGCCGCCCCGCCCTGAGGCAAAACGACAGTCATAGCTCAACGAACTGTCGAGCTCTCGTTGTTCCGGTTCGTACGGGCGGGGGTGTGCCGTGTTTTTCCGGCCGGGCTCGGCAGTGAGTGTCCGAGCAGGATACGACGCACGTAGATGATCTGCGTGCCGCTCCGGGCAACCCGTGTGGGCCGAACGAGTGAGCAGCGGGTGAGAACCGCGTGCTCGGGCGGCGTCCGTGTCGGCGCGAGCGCGGAGCGTGGCCGGAAGCCACATCCTCGCGGCGCTGATACCCTGGTAGCCCGTGGACCGGTGGGCGCGAAACCCCCGAACCGCAGCGACGGCACCCCCGGAAACTTCCGGGACGGGAGCCGCACCGCACGACAGACAGCGACCACGGGAGCCCCCTCTTGGCCATGCCGCCCCCTGTTTTTCGAAACAGCACAGCCACGACGACCAAGCACATCTTCGTCACCGGGGGTGTCGCCTCCTCTCTCGGCAAGGGCCTCACCGCCTCCAGCCTGGGCATGCTGCTCAAGGCGCGGGGACTGCGCGTCGTGATGCAGAAGCTCGATCCGTACCTGAACGTCGACCCGGGCACGATGAACCCGTTCCAGCACGGTGAGGTTTTCGTCACCAACGACGGCGCGGAGACCGACCTGGACATCGGACACTACGAGCGCTTCCTTGACCGCGACTTGGACGGCTCCGCAAACGTCACTACAGGCCAGGTGTACTCGACCGTCATCGCCAAGGAGCGGCGCGGTGAGTACCTGGGCGACACGGTGCAGGTCATCC
This sequence comes from Streptomyces sp. NPDC058964, assembly GCF_042741275.1. Taxonomy (NCBI): domain Bacteria; kingdom Bacillati; phylum Actinomycetota; class Actinomycetes; order Kitasatosporales; family Streptomycetaceae; genus Streptomyces; species Streptomyces sp. NPDC058964. Next base: position 13,783 of record NZ_JBHYKH010000083.1, on the reverse strand, counting down.
CGCACATCACCAACGAGATCAAGCACCGCATCCGCCGCATGGCCACCGACGAGGTGGACGTCGTGATCACCGAGGTCGGCGGCACGGTCGGCGACATCGAGTCGCTTCCCTTCCTTGAGACGGTACGCCAGGTCCGCCACGAGGTCGGCCGGGACAACGTCTTCGTCGTGCACATCTCGCTGCTGCCCTACATCGGCCCCTCCGGCGAGCTGAAGACCAAGCCGACCCAGCACTCGGTCGCCGCCCTGCGCAACATCGGTATCCAGCCGGACGCCATCGTGCTGCGCTGCGACCGCGAGGTGCCGACCGCGATCAAGCGCAAGATCTCGCTGATGTGCGACGTGGACGAGGCCGCGGTCGTGGCCTGCCCCGACGCCCGCTCGATCTACGACATCCCGAAGACCGTGCACGGCGAGGGCCTGGACGCCTACGTGGTCCGCAAGCTGGACCTGCCGTTCCGTGACGTGGACTGGACGACCTGGGACGACCTGCTCGACCGCGTCCACAACCCCGACCACGAGATCACCCTCGCCCTGGTCGGCAAGTACATCGACCTGCCCGACGCCTACCTCTCGGTCACCGAGGCGCTGCGCGCCGGCGGCTTCGCCAACAAGGCCCGCGTCAAGATCAAGTGGGTCACCTCGGACGACTGCAAGACCCCGGCCGGGGCCAAGGCGCAGCTCGCCGACGTCGACGGCATCTGCATCCCGGGCGGCTTCGGCGACCGGGGTGTGCTCGGCAAGGTCGGCGCCATCCGCTACGCCCGCGAGAACAGGATCCCGCTGCTGGGCCTCTGCCTGGGCCTGCAGTGCATCGTGATCGAGGCCGCCCGCAACCTGGCCGACATCCCGGACGCGAACTCCACCGAGTTCGACGCCGCCACCGGCCACCCGGTCATCTCCACCATGGCCGAGCAGATGGACATCGTCGCCGGTGAGGGTGACATGGGCGGAACGATGCGCCTGGGCATGTACCCGGCGAAGCTGGCCGAGGGCTCCATCGTCCGCGAGGTGTACGACGGCAAGGAGTACGTCGAGGAGCGGCACCGGCACCGCTACGAGGTGAACAACGCCTACCGCGCGGAGCTGGAGAAGAAGGCGGGCATCATCTTCTCGGGCACCTCGCCTGACGGGAAGCTCGTCGAGTACGTCGAGTACCCGCGCGACGTCCACCCCTACCTGGTCGCCACGCAGGCGCACCCGGAGCTGCGTTCGCGTCCGACCCGTCCGCACCCGCTCTTCGCCGGGCTCGTGAAGGCGGCTGTCGAGCGTCAGCAGGCAGCGGCCGCGCGGCAGAATTCGAAGTAACACACCAGTTGTACGGTTGCCGGGGTGCATACCTTCAAAAGGTGCGCACCCCGGTTTCATCCGGCCGGTCTTCGTAAGCGTGTGGAAGGGCAGGGCATGACGATCAAGGACACCCCCGAGGAGTGGGAGATCCGGGCCACGGAGACCCCCTTCGTGGGCAACAAGACCTCCGTCCGTACGGACGACGTGGTCATGCCCGACGGCTCGGTCGTCCGCCGCGACTACCAGGTCCACCCCGGTTCGGTGGCCGTCGTCGCCCTCGACGCCGAGGACCGCGTCCATGTCATCCGCCAGTACCGCCACCCGGTGCGGCACAAGCTGTGGGAGATCCCGGCCGGCCTGCTCGACGTGCCCGGTGAGAACCCGCTGCACGCCGCCCAGCGCGAGCTGTACGAGGAGGCCCACGTCAAGGCCGAGGACTGGCGGGTCCTGACCGACGTCTACACGACCCCCGGCGGCTGCGACGAGTCCGTGCGGATCTTCCTCGCCCGTGACCTGTCCGAGGCCGATGGGCAGCGCTTCGAGGTCGAGGACGAGGAGGCCGACATGGAGCACGCGCGCGTGCCCGTCGAGGAGCTCGTCCGGGGTGTGCTCGCCGGCGAGCTGCACAACAACTGCCTCGTCGTGGGCGTCCTCTCCCTGGTCGCCGCCCGGAACGGTGACGGCCTCGACGCGCTGCGCCCGGCCGGGGCGCCGTGGCCCGCTCGTCCCTTCGAGTCCTGAAACGGGTCGTCCACCCTGCGGTGTGACGATCGCCTGATCCGATCGAGGGACCTGCCCGCCGCGCTCCGCCTGGAACGTTGCAGAGGGTGAACTAGGCTCTGCAAAGCCCGGCCCGGAGACCCGGCGGGCTTGCGCGTTCGGTGGGACGGGAGTGTGGCCCGTGACGGATCAGGCGGTGGACACGGACGGCGTGCGGTTGTCGGGCGGCGCGGTCGCGGAGAACCATTTCCTGGGCCGCACAAGGGAGTTGAAGGAGCTCCGCGCCGACATCGAGCGCGCGGGGCTCGACACCCTCTCCGGCCGCAAGGCTCCTCGCGCGCGCGTGCTCCTGATCGCCGGCCGGCCCGGCTCCGGTCGTACGGCGCTCGCCGAGAAGCTGGTGCGGGAGGTCGCAGACCGTTACCCCGACGGGGTGCTGCGCACCCGGCTCACCGAGCCCGACGGTACCCCGGTGCCCCTCGAGCGGGCCGCCCGCGAGCTGCTGGGCGCCCTGGACCTGCCCACCCCGCCCGGAGCCGCCGAGGACGATCTGACCGAGGCGCTGCGCTCGGCCCTGGCCGAGCGGCGGATGCTGCTGCTGCTGGACGACGCGGCGGGCGCGGAACAGGTCGACGCGCTGCTGCCGGCCGCCCCGGACTGCCTGGCCGTCGCGGTGTCCGGCGGCCCGCTCACCGGGATCGCGGACGTCCGGCCCTGCACCCTGGGCGGCCTCGACACCAAGTCGGCCCTCGAACTGCTGACCCGCTTCACCGGCTCGGTCCGCATCACCGTGGACCCGCGCGCCGCCGAGAGCCTCGTCGAGGTGTGCCAGGCCCAGCCCGCCGCGCTGACCCTGGCCGGCGGCTGGCTCGCCGCCCGTCCGCAGGCGGCCGTCTCCGACCTCGCCAAGCGCCTGCACGCCGAGAGCGGCGAGGGGACCGCGCTCGGCCGGGTCTTCCGGCTCGTGCACGACCAGCTGCCCGCCACGGCCGCCCGGATACTGCGACTGCTCTCCCAGGCCCCGGCCGGCCTGGTCGACCCGCACACCGCCTCCGCCCTCGCCGGCTGCTCGGTGAGCGCCGCCCGCACCACCCTGGACGACCTCGTGGCGCTCGGCCTGCTGCGGGCCGTGGACTCCCCGCTGCCGGAGTACGAGGTCCCCGGGTGCCTGCACCCGCTGCTGCTCTCCCTGGCCGAGGCCTACGACCGCCCCGCCGAGCTCCAGCTGGCCCGCGCCCGCATGCTGGAGCGGACCGTACGGCTGCTGCAGTCCTGCCGCGCCATCACCGAGACCGACAACCCGGAGGCGCGCGAGAAGCTCCAGGGCCTGCCCCGCTCCCTGCGCTTCCCCAGCCCCAGGGCGGCCGCCGACTGGCTGACCGTCCGCAGGCCCGCCCTGCTGGCCTGCGCCCGCCTCGCGGTCGCCGACGGGGAGCTGGACACACTGGCCCGCCGTCTGATGTCCCAGCTGGTCAGGGCCATGGTGGCGCACTTCGGCACGCAGGCGGCCGCACCCGACCTGTACGGCATCCACCGGCTCGTCCTCGACGTCGCCGAGCGCCGGAGCCTGCCGCGCGAGAAGGCCGCCGCCCTGCTGAACCTGGCCGACCTGGACGCCCGGACCGGCCGGACGGCCGGGGCGCTGGCCCGCTACCGGGCCGCGCTGGACGCCGGACGCGAGGCGAACGATCCGTACGCGACCGGCCGGGCGATGGAATCCGTAGGCGGCGCGCACCAGGAGCTGGGGGACTACGACCGGGCCGCCGACTGGTTCGGCCGCGCCCTGGTCCAGCGCCTGGCCCGCGACGAGCGCGCGGACGCCGCCCGGCTGTACGGCCGTATCGCCACCGCCCACACCTACGCGGGCCGCTACGGCGAGGCGCTGCGCAACTGGCGGGCGGCCGTCGCCGGGTACCGCAAGAACGGTGATGTGGCCGCTCAGGCACGGGCGTTGAGCGAGCTGGCCCGGGTCCAGGAGTACGCGGGCCGGCCCGAGGAATCGCTGCACACCTGTCAGGAGGCGGTGGAGTGGGCGCGCCGTGCCGAGGACGTCCGGTTGCAGGCCGCGCTGCAGCTCAGGCTCGCCGACACGCTGGAGCACCTGGGCGACTCCGCCGCCGCTCGACTGCACCGTGGGGCCGCGGAGCGCATGCTGGGAGAGGAGCCGCAGGACAGCCACGACGGCGATTCAGCCATGGAATCCGGCTCTGACGCCTGCGAAATCCGCAGTGCATCCATCGAAGATTGATGCAATGAAAGGCTAGACAGCCGGAACACCTTCATTAAACTGGCTCTGCCGCACTTTCTCCTGCGGTGCATCCCGTTGTGCCACTGCATGACCGGGAATGCCTCGTAATGCCCCCACACCCTCTGAGCCAAGGACCGTGATCGACGTGAAGGTCGGCATCCCCCGCGAGGTCAAGAACAACGAGTTCCGGGTGGCCATCACCCCCGCCGGCGTGCACGAGCTGGTGCGCAACGGCCACCAGGTCGTCGTCGAGCGGAACGCCGGCGTCGGCTCCTCGATCCCGGACGAGGAGTACGTGGCGGCCGGCGCCGAGATCCTGGAGACCGCCGACGAGGTCTGGGCCACCGCGGACCTGCTGCTGAAGGTCAAGGAGCCCATCGCGGAGGAGTACCACCGTCTCCGCAAGGACCAGATCCTCTTCACCTACCTGCACCTGGCGGCCTCCAAGGAGTGCACGGACGCCCTCCTGGAATCCGGCACCACGGCGATCGCCTACGAGACGGTCGAGCTGCCGAACCGCGCGCTCCCGCTGCTCGCCCCGATGTCCGAGGTCGCGGGCCGGCTCGCCCCGCAGGTCGGCGCCTACCACCTGATGGCCGCCGCCGGCGGCCGCGGTGTGCTCCCCGGCGGCGTCCCGGGCGTGCCGGCCGGCAAGGCCGTCATCATCGGCGGCGGCGTCTCCGGCTGGAACGCCGCGCAGATCGCCATCGGCCTGGGCTTCCACGTGACCCTGCTCGACAGGGACATCAACAAGCTCAAGGAGGCGGACAAGATCTTCGGCACGAAGATCCAGACCGTCGTCTCCAACGCCTTCGAGCTGGAGAAGGCCTGCGTCGACGCCGACCTCGTCGTCGGTGCCGTCCTCATCCCGGGCGCCAAGGCCCCGAAGCTGGTCACCAACGAGCTGGTGTCCCGGATGAAGGCCGGAAGTGTCCTTGTCGACATCGCGATCGACCAGGGCGGTTGCTTCGAGGACTCCCACCCGACCACGCACGCCGAGCCGACCTTCAAGGTCCACAACTCGGTCTTCTACTGTGTGGCCAACATGCCCGGCGCGGTGCCCAACACCTCCACCTACGCGCTGACCAACGCCACGCTGCCGTACATCGTCTCGCTCGCCAACAACGGCTGGGTGGAGGCGCTGCGCCGCGACGCCGCCCTGGCCAAGGGTCTCAACACCCATGACGGCAAGGTGGTTTACAAGGAGGTCGCCGAGGCGCACGGCCTGGAGCACCTGGACCTCGAGACCCTGCTCGGCTGAGCCGTCGGCCGAGCCGACCCGCTAAGTCACCATACGGTAAAGGCGATACGTCAACACGAATCGTCAACCGCGCGTACCCGGCCGGTCAATTGCCCTCAAAGTCTGGCCGGGTTTGTTTATGGTCACATTGAGGCTGTCGATCAAATCGCCAGGATCGTCACACTTGGAGCGATTGAGCCACCGGTGAAACCTGCCGTGCGACGGCCGTACGCCCTTGACAGCAGGATGTTTCATTGCCGACACATCCTGCCGGGTCCGGCGGATTGTGTTGCTGCGGACCGCCGACACGCCATAGAGTCGCCAACCGTCGGCATGGTGCCACGCTGACCTGTCTAGAAGTTTCCTGGTCACCAAGGAGGTAAGACGACTTGTGAATGAGTCGACATTTTCTCCCGGGGGTGGTCAACCAGGAATGCCTGTACGGGGCCAGGGCCCCGCGGGGTTCGAGGCTGTCGGCTCCGTTGCTGTGCGCACCTTCGCAGCCCACCAGAGTCCGGGCCCGCAGATCACCCGGACAGCACACCAGAGCATGGATGGCCATCACGTGAACGCCATGGCCGGCGACGGAAGTGGCGCGCCCCACAACCACTTCGCCGACTACGACGAACTGCCCGACGGGCACTTCTACGACCCCGACGCCGAATACGAGCCGGACCCGGAGTACGCGGCCACGCTCGCGCCCGACGCTGCCCGCCAGCGCCGTGAGCGCATCGGCCCGACCGGGCGCCCGCTGCCGTACTTCCCGATCCCGGGCCCGCTGACCGACCACGGCCCCGCGAAGATCATCGCGATGTGCAACCAGAAGGGCGGCGTCGGCAAGACGACGTCGACCATCAACCTGGGTGCCGCGCTCGCGGAGTACGGCCGCCGCGTGCTGCTCGTGGACTTCGACCCGCAGGGCGCGCTGTCGGTCGGACTCGGCGTCAATCCGATGGAGCTCGACCTCACCGTCTACAACCTGCTCATGGAGCGGGGCATGTCGGCGGACGAGGTGCTCCTGAAGACGGCGGTCCCCAACATGGACCTGCTGCCCAGCAACATCGACCTGTCGGCCGCCGAGGTCCAGCTGGTCTCCGAGGTCGCGCGCGAGTCCACGCTCCAGCGCGCCCTCAAGCCGCTGATGTCCGACTACGACTACATCGTGATCGACTGTCAGCCGTCGCTCGGCCTGCTCACCGTGAACGCGCTGACCGCGGCGCACAAGGTGATCGTTCCGCTGGAGTGCGAGTTCTTCGCCCTCCGCGGTGTCGCGCTGCTGACGGAGACCATCGAGAAGGTCCAGGAGCGGCTGAACCCGGAGCTGGAGCTCGACGGGATCCTCGCCACGATGTACGACTCGCGCACGGTGCACAGCCGTGAGGTGCTCGCGCGTGTCGTCGAGGCGTTCGACGACCACGTCTACCACACGGTGATCGGCCGCACGGTCCGCTTCCCGGAGACCACGGTCGCCGGTGAGCCGATCACCACCTACGCCTCCAACTCCGTCGGTGCCGCCGCCTACCGCCAGCTCGCCAGGGAGGTGCTCGCCCGGTGTCACGCCGAGTGAGTCTGCCGGGGGCCGACGAACTGTTCCGTACGACAGGGGGAATGGCGCTCCAGCCGTCCACTCCCCGGCGCCCGGCCAACGGCGAGGCCCGGGTGCCGGCTCCGGCGGGGGAGAGTGACGCCACCGCCGAGGACGTGCCGCCGTCGGTGCCCGTGCAGGGCGGTGACGGCGACGGGGCGGAGCATGTGGCGGTGGAGGCGGAACCGGTCGACGCCGGTGAGTCCCGCAGCAGGTCCGCCCAGGCCGAGCGCCCCGCGCGGCGGCAGGCGCAGGAAGGTTCTGCCGCCCCGTCGGCCAATGCGCAGCCACGCAAGCGCGGGGGCCGGGCGGCGGCCCGGCGCCCCAGCGGGCGCGAGCGGCACGACGAGAAGATCACGGTGTACGTCTCGGCCGAGGAACTGATGGACCTGGAGCACGCCCGCCTGGTGCTCCGTGGCGAACACGGTCTGGCGGTCGACCGCGGGCGGATCGTCCGCGAGGCGGTGGCCGTGGTGCTGGCCGACCTGGAGTCCCGAGGGGACGCGAGCATCCTCGTACGACGGCTGCGTGGGCGCTAGATGTAGCCTGCGGGGGCCATGACCTCGAACGACGTTCCCGCCTCCGGCGCAGCTGCCGGCCGTCGGCGTGCGCTGGGCCGGGGTCCGGGCACGTCACGGGTGGAGCCGGTCGCGTCCCCCGTGCAGGACCCGGAGCCGGAGCGCGAGGCTCCCGCCGCTGAGCCGGAGCCCGGGGTGCCGGTCCCTGAGCCGGAGCGTGCGGCCGCCCCGGCCGAGCCGCCGTCCGAGGCCCTCGTCCCCGAGTCACAGCCCGAGGCCCCGCTTGCGGAGCCCGAGGGACTCGGCCGGGGACCGGAGGCTGCCCCCCGGGGATCCGGGGCCGAGGCCACAGCGGAATCCACCGCCCGGGAGCCCGGGGCCATGGGCCGGGATCCGGAGCCTGCCCCCCAGGAGTCCGAGGCTGTCGCCGCCGGCGCCGGGGGATCCCCGGCCGGCGCCCCGCAGGCCGGGGCCGCGACCCGCGAGCCCGGGGCCGTCGGGCCGGGGCCCGCGCCGGTGTCCGGGGCCGCCACCGCGCGGGAGGCCGAGCCCGTCGTCGACGGTGTCTTCAAGGTGCGGCTCGCCAACTTCGAGGGCCCCTTCGACCTGCTTCTGCAGCTGATCTCGAAGCACAAGCTCGACGTCACCGAGGTGGCCCTCTCCAAGGTCACCGACGAGTTCATGGCGCACATCAGGGCCATGGGGCCGGACTGGGACCTGGACCAGACGACGGAGTTCCTGGTCGTCGCGGCCACCCTCCTCGACCTCAAGGCGGCCCGGCTGCTGCCCGCCGCCGAGGTCGAGGACGAGGCCGACCTGGCGCTCCTCGAGGCCCGGGACCTGCTGTTCGCGCGCCTGCTGCAGTACCGGGCGTACAAGCAGATCGCGGACATCTTCAACCACCGCCTCGGCCAGGAGGCCCGCCGCTACCCCCGTACCGTCGGCCTCGAACCGCACCACGCCGAGCTGCTGCCCGAGGTCGTCATCAGCATCGGGCCGGAGGGCTTCGCCAGGCTCGCGGTCAAGGCGATGCAGCCCAGGCCGAAGCCCCAGGTATACGTCGACCACATCCACGCGCCGCTGGTCAGCGTGCAGGAGCAGGCCGGGATCGTGGTCGCCCGGCTCAGGGAACTGGGGCAGGCCAGCTTCCGGGTCCTCGTCGAGGACACCGACGACACCCTTACCGTCGTGGCACGGTTCCTGGCGCTGCTGGAGCTGTACCGGGAGAAGGCCGTCGCGCTGGACCAGGAGACCGCCCTCGGGGACCTGCTCGTGCGCTGGACGGGCGGGGACGGGGACGAGACGCCGAGGGTGACCGACGAGTTCGACCGGCCGCCCGAGGAGCCCAAGGAGGAGAAGAAGGCGTGAGCGAGCAGAGCACGGAGCTCCCGGCGGGCCTGGGCACGGTCGCCGACCTGGACCTCAAGCCCGCCCTGGAGGCGGTGCTCATGGTCGTGGACGAGCCCGCGACCGAGGAGCACCTCTCCAAGATCCTCCAGCGGCCGAAGCGGCAGATCGGGGACGCGCTGCGGGCGCTGGCCGACGAGTACACCGTCCAGGGACGGGGCTTCGAGCTGCGGCTCATCGCCGGCGGCTGGCGTTTCTACACCCGGCCCGAGTACGCGGCCGCCGTCGAGGGCTTCGTCCTGGACGGCCAGCAGGCCCGGCTCACCCAGGCCGCGCTGGAGACCCTGGCCGTCGTCGCCTACCGCCAGCCGGTGAGCCGCAGCCGCGTCTCGGCCGTACGAGGAGTCAACTGCGACGGTGTGATGCGCACCCTCCTGCAGCGCGGTCTGGTCGAGGAGGCGGGCACGGAACCCGAAACAGGTGCGATCCTGTACAGGACGACGAACTACTTCCTGGAGCGGATGGGCCTGCGCGGCCTGGACGAGCTCCCGGAGCTCGCGCCCTTCCTCCCGGAGGCGGAGGCGATCGAGGCCGAGACCCAGGAGGGCGTACCGTCGTTCGATCCGGACGCGCCCGACGCGCCCGGCGGAGACGACGCAGACGACTAAGACGGAACTTTGATGCGAAGCAGCGGCAGCGGCAAGAGCGGTGGCGGACGCGGTAACTACCGCGGTGCCGGCAACAACAGGGACGAGCGGCAGGGGCAGGGCCGTCCCCGCAAGCCCCGCCCCGAGGAGCGCCGCTACGACGTGGGCCCCGGCGCCACGAAGGACGGACCCAAGTCCGGGCGCGGCGGCGCCGCCCGCGGCGGCGCCAAGGGCGGTCCCAGGCAGTCCCAGCAGCGCGACGGGCGTACGGCTCCGGGGCGCTCCCGCGAGTACGAGGCGCGTGCCGAGGAGCGCAACCGCGAGCGCTACGCCGGCAAGAAGGACGTCAAGCCGCCCAAGACCTTCCCGGGCGCCGAGCAGGAGGGCGAGCGGCTGCAGAAGGTCCTCGCGCGCGCGGGCTACGGCTCCCGGCGTGCCTGCGAGGAGCTCATCGAGCAGGCGCGGGTCGAGGTCAACGGCGAGATCGTCCTGGAGCAGGGCCGCCGCGTCGACCCGGAGAAGGACGAGGTCAAGGTCGACGGCCTGACGGTCGCGACGCAGTCGTACCAGTTCTTCTCGCTGAACAAGCCCGCCGGCGTCGTCTCCACCATGGAGGACCCCGAGGGGCGCCAGTGCCTCGGGGACTACGTCACCAACCGTGAGACACGCCTCTTCCACGTCGGGCGGCTCGACACCGAGACCGAGGGCGTCATCCTGCTCACCAACCACGGCGAGCTGGCCCACCGGCTGACCCACCCCAAGTACGGCGTGAAGAAGACCTACCTCGCGGCCATCGTGGGCCCGATCCCGCGCGACCTGGGCAAGCGCCTCAAGGACGGCATCCAGCTGGAGGACGGGTACGCGCGCGCGGACCACTTCCGGGTCGTCGAACAGACCGGAAAGAACTACCTCGTCGAGGTGACCCTCCACGAGGGCCGCAAGCACATCGTGCGCCGCATGCTCGCCGAGGCCGGATTCCCGGTCGAGAAGCTGGTGCGCACCTCCTTCGGTCCGATCACCCTGGGCGACCAGAAGTCGGGGTGGCTGCGGCGCCTGTCCAACACCGAGGTCGGCATGCTGATGCAGGAGGTCGACCTCTAGCTCCCCCGGGTCTCCGAGGGTTGTTCCGAGCACCCGCCCCCTTTATAGTCGCAGTGACTATTAAGGGGGTGGGTGCTTGTGCACGGCTACGACAAGCACGCCTACGAGCCGTTCGCCGTCACGGTCGACCTCGCCGTCCTCACCCTGCGCGCCAACGCACTGCACGTGCTGCTCGTCGAGCGGGGGCAGGAACCCTTCGCGGGACGGTGGGCACTGCCCGGCGGCTTCGTGCTGCCCGACGAGTCCGCCGAGACGGCCGCCCGCCGCGAGCTCGCCGAGGAGACCGGCCTGGACGTTGCCTCCGGGGTCCCCGGGCTGCACCTCGAACAGCTGCGCACCTACAGCGAGCCCGGCCGCGACCCCCGGATGCGGGTCGTGTCCGTCGCCTTCGCCGCGCTGCTCCCGAACGCGCCCGAGCCGCACGGCGGTGGCGACGCGGCCCAGGCCCGCTGGCTGCCGTACGGCGGCCTCGGACCGCTCGCCTTCGACCACGACCGGATCCTGGCCGACGCCCACGACCGCGTCGGCGCCAAGTTCGAGTACACCTGCCTCGCCACCGCCTTCTGCCCGCCCGAGTTCACCCTCGGGGAACTGCAGCAGGTCTACGAGACGGTGTGGGGCACGACGCTCGACCGCCCCAACTTCCGCCGCAAAGTGCTGGCCACGCCGGGGTTCGTCGAACCCGTGCCCGGTGCCGCACGGCTGACCGGCGGCCGCGGCAAGCCCGCCGCCCTCTACCGGGCCGGCACCGCCACCGCCCTGCACCCGCCCCTGCTCCGACCGTCCCGGGAAGGACGCCCCGCATGACCACGACCACCGTGAGGAAGCGCGCCGCCACCGGATCCCTGATCGGCCTCGCCCTCGGCGACGCGCTCGGCTTCCCCACCGAGTTCAACGACGTGCCGACGATCCTCGCCAAGTGCGGCCCCTGGCGGGAGATGGAACTGCCGGAGCACGCCTACGTCACCGACGACACCCAGATGACGCTGGCACTGGGGCGCGGGCTGCGGACGGCCATGGACCGCGGGGTGCTCGCCCCGATGCGGCTGGAGCGGCCGGTGCGCGAGGAGTTCGTGGACTGGTACCGGTCGCCGGAGAACAACCGGGCCCCGGGGCGGACCTGCCTGAAGGCGTGCAACCTGCTCGAGAAGGAGGAGCGGGCCTGGCAGGAGGCGAGCCAGATCGATTCCAAGGGCTGCGGCGCCAACATGCGCGTCGCGCCCATAGGCCTCGCCCCCGGCCTGGGCGACGAACAGCGCGCGGGCGCCGCCCAGTTGCAGTCCGCGCTGACCCACGGGCATCCGACGGCACTCGCCGCCTCCGACCTCACCGCCCGCGCGGTGCGCCTGCTCGCCCAGGGCACCGAGCCGACGGGACTCGTCGGCCTGCTCCGCTCGTACGCGCTCGACAACCGCACCCGCTACCACCACACCTGGCTCGGCGACCTGTGGACCCGTTCGCACGACCCCTCGCCGGAGCACTTCATCGCGCGCGGCTGGGACGAGTGCCTGGAGATCCTGGGCCGCCTCCAGGACGCGGTGCGCACGGCATCGCCCGAGGCCGATCCGTGTCTGGCCACCGGTGCGGGCTGGATCGCCGAAGAGGCCCTGGCGACCGGTCTGCTGTGCTTCCTGCTCTTCGTCGACGAACCGGTCACCGCGCTGCGCCGGGCCGCCTGCACCTCCGGCGACTCGGACTCGATCGCCTGTCTGACCGGTGCCTTCGCCGGTGCCCACCTGGGCGCGGACGCCTGGCCGACCGCGTGGGCGGACCGCATCGAATACCGGGGCGACCTGCTCACACTGGGAGCGCTCTGGGACGCTTAGAGCTGTCCGCGCTCGCCCAGGGCGTCCTCACCGGTCATCACGCCCACCACTACCGGGGGTTCGCGGTGACACAGTGGCGGCTGTTCGAGAAGACCGGTGAGCTCAAGCCGCTGCTGTACACGTTCCGTGTGCTGCTCACCGGCATCCACCTGAGGCGAAGCGGAGAGGTGCAGGCCCACCTGCCCACGCTCGCCGCGGGGCCGGACACCCGCGCCTTCCTGCCCGACCTGACAGCGGCGAAGGCCGAGAGGGAGCACGGGGCCGCCGACGTCGACCGCACGCGCGTGGAGGCCGACGTGGAGCGTCTGCACGCCGTGCGGGGGGGGGGCCCCCCCCCCCCCCCGCGGCCCCCCCCCCCCCCCCCGCGCCCCCCCCCCCCCCCCCGGGGGGGGGGGGGCGGCGGGGGGGGGGGGGGGGGGGCCGGCGGGCGC
>NZ_JBHYKH010000083.1:0-821 GCF_042741275.1 Streptomyces sp. NPDC058964 | reverse complement strand
CGCGGGGGGGTGGGCGGGTGTGGGGGTGTGGCGCGCGGGTGCGGGCGCGGGGCGCGGTGGCCCTGCGCGCGGCCCGCCGCCCCCCGCGCTAACGACGCCCTGCACGACTTCGTGGTGCGCGTCCGGCTGGAGGGGCCGGGAGCGCAGGGCCGTCCCGGCCGGGGGATCACGCCAGCTGGATCGTCTCCCCGTCGACTTTGATGTTCTTCCGCGGCAGCGGCCTGGTCGCCGGGCCGTGGGCAACCGAGCCGTCGGCGATGTCGAACTTGCTGCCGTGACAGGGGCAGTCGATCGTGCCGTCCGCGACCTTGGCCACGGTGCAGCCCTGGTGCGTGCAGATGGCCGAGAAGGCCTTGAACTCGTTCTGGTTCGGCTGGGTGACCACGGTCTTCCGGTCCTTGAAGACCGTGCCGCCGCCGACCGGGATGTCGCTCGTCCTCGCCAGCGTCTGTCCGGCCGACGCGCTCTCGGACGATCCGGAGTCCTGCTGCGCCTCGCCGTAGTTGCTGCAGCTCACGCATCCCGCGGCGAGCGCCGCCGCGCCCGTCGCGAGAACCGTGCGCCGCGTCGACCGGTGGGTCATGTCGTCACTCCGAACGTACGGAAGAACCAGAAGGCGGACGTGAGCCAGACGATCGTGAGCGCGGTGAACACCAGTCCGCCGACGATCGGCAACAGCCAGCCGGGAAGCCGCTCCGAGCGGAGCAGCAGCATCTTTGCGCTGAAGGCACCGAAGAAGAAGCAACCCAGGACGGAGTGCCACAGAACGCGCGTTTCATACGCCTGGAAGCCCAGTGCGTACAGACAGTGCACCGCCACCG
>NZ_JBHYKH010000082.1:18084-23927 GCF_042741275.1 Streptomyces sp. NPDC058964 | reverse complement strand
AAACACCCCCCCCCCCTCCCCGCCGGGGGGGGGCCCCCCCGCGGGGGGGGGGCACCCACCCCCCGGGGATTGGCTTCCTCATCGATGAGCACCGTCAGTGTTGTGATCCCCTGCTACAAGTACGGCCATTTCCTCGCCGACTGCGTGAGCAGCGTCCTGGACGAGCAGGACGGCGTTGACGTCCGGGTACTCATCATCGACGACGCCTCGCCCGACGACTCGGCGGAAGCCGCGCACAAGCTGGCCGCCTCCGACCCGCGTATCGAAGTCCGTGTCCATGAAACGAACAAGGGCCACATCGCCACCTACAACGAGGGACTCCTGGAATGGGCCGACGGCGACTACGTGGCCCTCCTCTCCGCCGACGACCGGCTGGTCCCGGGCGCACTGGTCCGAGCCGCCGCGCTACTGGACGCCCATCCCGAGGTGGGGTTCGCCTACGGGCGCCCCCTGCGCTTCCAGCACGGCGGCCCACTGCCACGAGCCCGCACGCACAGCACCGGCTCCGTCGTCTATCCCGGGCAGTGGTGGCTGGACCGCCGATTCCGCGAGGGCACGGGCTGCATCACCTCGCCGGAAGTCCTCGTCCGCACCAGCCTCCAGCGCTCCGTCGGTGGCTACGACCCGGCGCTTCCGCACGCAGGCGACATCGAGATGTGGATGCGGCTCGCCGCCCACGCCGACGTCGGCTACGTGCGCGGTGCCGATCAGGCCTTCTACCGCGTCCACGGCAAGAACATGTCGACGACGGACTTCGGCGGCCAGCTCGACGACCTGCGCCAGCGCCTGGTGGCCTTCGACTCGGTCCTCGACAAGTGCGCCGACCGGCTGCCCCAGGCCGATCGCCTGGCGCACCAGGTCCACACCCGGCTCGCCCGCTTCGCGCTGCGCCGCGCCTACCGGGCGTACGACCGCGGACGTACCGGTGCGGTTCCGGTCGACGAGTGCGTGGCGTTCGCCGAGGAGTGCCTGCCGGAGTACGCGTCACTGCCCGAGTACCGTGCCCTGCGCCTGCGGCGGCGGATCGGTCCGAAGACCATGCCGTACCTTCAGCCGCTGGTGTGGTCGGCCGTGCTCGAGCGCGGGCGGGAGTGGCTGTGGTGGGAGTCGTGGAAGCGCCGCGGCATCTGATGAACCAGCAGTTCCGCTCAGTCGGTCGCGGGGATCGGACCGGCGTGCCGGCGCAGACCCGGAGAGGCCTTCCGGCCCCGTGCGTACCGGTCGAACCACAACGCGCCGAGAATGCCGGCGGCCCCGCCCAGCAGAGCCGTGCCCGCCAGGCCCCGGCTCTTGTCGCCCTGCACCTGCGCGGCGCTCGGGGAGACCAGGACGGAGGCGGTGATCCGCGAGCCGTCCGGCACCTTCTGGGCCGTCTGCATCTCTTCGACGTGCTTGCTGTAGACGTCGATGATGCGGCGCACCGCCGTCACGGCGGCGTCGGGTCCGGAAGCCTGCGACTGCACCTGCAGGGAGGGGATCAGATAGCGAGGCGTCGCGCTGGTGCCGCTGTTGCGCGGGATGAGGTGGTAGGTTCCACGCACGCCCGCCGCCTCCAACTCCGCCGTCCCGGCAGGGGATTGGAGCTGCTGGACAACCGCGTAGGAGACCACGGCGAGCGGCGGCTGCAGATTGGTGAACTGGTTCGGCTGGTTCTGCGTCACCGGCGGCTTGAGAACGACCACCGCGGAGCCGGTGAACCGGGGAGCCGGGCGGACCACTTGGTATGCCCCGGCGGCCGTCAACAGCAGCACCACCACCACGATGTACCAGCGGCGGAGCAGCGCATCGGCGACGTTCCCAGGCGACATACGAGATCCTTCCGTCACTCCCGATACTGGCAGGGCGCAAGGCGGGATGCCACCGAATGGAGGGACGGTTCGTGAGTCTCGGTGAGATATGGGCGATTCTGCGCAGACGTTGGTACTTCATGGTGCCCTTCACCCTGCTCAGCCTGCTGGGCGGCTCCTATCTGTACGTGACCGTCCCCGTGTCGTACCAGTCGCAGAGCTCGGTCGCGCTGCTGGACTCCTCGGCCGTCGCCCGGCTGGCCCCCACGTTCGGCAATCCCATCTCGAACGCCGGCGGTTCGCTCATCGTCACGGCCGACGGGCTGTTCAGAACCCTCGAAAAGAGCGACGCCACCAAGGAGTTGCGCGGCCGGGGCGTCACGGATCCGTACACGGCCGGCTTCGCGCCCCAGAGCGACAGCCCGCTGCTCGTGCTCAGCGTCACCGGAAACGACCGGGACAAGGTGCTCAAGGAGACCCGCACGCTGACCACCTTCGCCGGCGAGCAGCTCAATGCCCTCCAGGCCGCCGCCAAGGTCCCGCCCGCGTATCTCGTGCAGACAGCCCCCATCGTCCTGCCGCAGACCCCGGTGGCGAAGTCCAAGAGCCGCTACCAGGACATCGCGGCCGTCGTCATCCTGGGCGTCGTCAGCGCGTTCCTGCTGTCGATCCTGATGGAGGGTGTCGCGGTGGTCCGCCGGCGCCGGCGCTCCGCAACGGACGCCGCCCCCCGACCGCGGAAGGCCCGCGCACCGCAGCGGGTGCGGCCCGGGCCGCCGAGCCGACGGGTCGACGCCACCGCGATCCTCACCGTCTACGTGGTGCTGGCCTTCTTCATCCCGTCGAACCTGGCCCTGCCCGCGCTGGGCGGCGTCGGCACCCCCGCCAACGTCTTCGCCCTGCTCGGACTGCTGTGGTACCTCGCGACCTGGCTCGGCGGCCGCATCCTTCCCGCGCCGGGCACCAGGCTCGCCCGGGTCGCGATGTGCGTGCTCGGGGCGGCCGTCCTGGCGGCGTACGTCGCGGACGCGATGCGCGAAAGCTCGCACCAGGAGGTCCTCGGGGCCGACCGCGGGCTCATCGGGTTCCTGGTATGGGTGTCACTGGTCGTCCTGACCTCGGCCGCCATGCAGGACCGCGGCCGGCTGGACGTGCTGATGCGCCGGGTGGTGGTCCTGGGGTCCGTCGTCGCCGCGATCGGCTTCTACGACTTCTTCGCGGCCACCAACATCGCCGACTCCGTCCACATCCCCGGCCTCCAGACCAGCGTCGCCCAGGTGAGCGCCATGGACCGCGGCGCCTTCACCCGGCCCCGGGCCACCACGGCCCAGCCCCTCGAGTTCGCCGGAATGCTGGCGATCCTCCTGCCCTTCGCGGTCCAGCAGGCCTTCGATCCGGTACGCCGCCACCTCCCCGTGCTGCGCCGCTGGGGCCCGGTGCTGCTCATGGCCGGTGCACTGCCCCTGACGGTGTCGAGGACGTCGATCATCGGCCTGCTGCTGGCCGCCCTGGTGATGGTGCCGCGCTGGAAGCCGGCGCGACGCTGGGCGGCGATCGGTGTGATGACGGCATCGGTGGCCTTCTTCAAGGTGCTCGTGCCCGGATTGATCGGCACCATCACGGGCTTGTTCGCGTCGTTCGTGTCCAACTCCGACAGCAGCACGCAGGCCCGTACGGTCAAGTACAGCGCGATCGTGCCCTACCTGAAGGAACATCCGCTGTTCGGCCGGGGCTTCGGCACCTTCACCCCGGACCTCTACTTCTTCACGGACAACCAGTACATGCTGGCACTGGCCGAGATGGGCGTGGCCGGGCTCCTGGCCCTGCTCACCCTGTTCATCACCGGCATCCACCAGGGCGGCGCGATCCGGCGGCTGGCCCGCACCGAGTCCGACCGCGAACTGGGCCAGGCGTTCTTCGCCTCGTCGCTGGTCGCCCTCGTCATCAGCGCCACCTTCGACTCACTCAGCTTCCCGATGTTCGCCGGCATGTTCTTCCTGATGCTGGGAGCAGGGGCCGCCTATCTGGCCTTCATCCGTCGCGAAGCGATGACCGAAGCCGTACCGGGCCCACGCAGGACGCCTGAGGCCGAGTTCCCCCAACCCGTGGAGTCCCGATGAGTCCCGTCGCCGTCGTCGTCGTCACCTGGAACAGCGCCTCGGTGCTCCCCGGGTTCCTCGCCGCGCTCCCGGACGGCATGGCCGGTCTCGACTGGCGGTTGGCCGTCGCCGACAACGACTCCGCGGACGACACCGTGGAGGTGCTCCGGGAGCTGGCCCCCGAGGCGACCGTCGTCCAGACCGGCCGCAACGCGGGGTACGCCGCCGGCATCAACGCGGCCCTGGCCGCTGCCGGCGAGTGGGACGGCGGATTCGAGGCGGTGCTGATCTGCAACCCGGACATCCGCATGCGCCAGGGCTGCGCCAAACGTCTCGTCGACGGGCTCGAGGGCGAAGTGGGGATCGTCGTTCCCCTCCTGTACGAGGAGGGCCGGGACACACCCCATTTCTCCCTGCGCCGCGAGTCGAGCGTGTCCCGGGCGCTCGGCGAGGCCCTCATCGGCAACCGCCGGGCCGGGCGGTTCCCCCGCCTGAGCGAACTCGTCACCGATCCCGCCGCGTATCAGCGGCCCACCCGCGCGGACTGGGCGACCGGCGCGCTGATGACCATCTCGGCCGGCTGTCTGGCCGCCTGCGGTCCGTGGGACGAGTCCTTCTTCCTCTATTCGGAAGAGACCGAGTACTGCCTGCGTGCGCGAGATCTGGGATACGTCACGCGGCTGGAGCCGACGGCCGAGGCCGTCCATCTCGGGGGCGACTCCCAGGTCTCGCCCCGGCTGTGGACCCTGCTCACCCTCAACCGCGTGCGGCTGTACGGGCGGCGCCACGGCGCCTTCGCCACGGCCTGCTTCCGCGCCGCCGTGCTGCTTCGCGAGACGTCGCGAGCCCTCCTCGGCCGCGGAGCCAGCAGGGCCGCTGCCGCCGCGCTGCTCAGGCCGGGCGCGCTGCGGGGCACTCCCGGTCCGTGACGTCCCGTCGGCCGTTCAGCCCGGCCAAGTCGTGTAGAAGCTTTCGGGGTTCACCAGGTACCGCACCGTCGCGTGCGGCACGTGGCGCACGCTGTGGCAACGGCTGTAGCGGTGGACGAGCTCCCAGTCCTCCCGCGGCAGCACCTCCGGCGTACGACGCAGACGACTGAAGCGCAGCGCCCTGTTGCGCCGCGCGACGAAGGCGTTCGTGTCCAGGAAGGACTCGCGGGCGGCCCGGCGTCGGTCGAAGGGCACGGACAGGACGTCATGCTCGGTCCCGTCCGGCAGGACGCGGCGCAGCGCCGTGTAGACGCCGTCGGGGCCGTGGGGGGACTCCAGCACCGCCAGTGCCTGTTCCAGATGGTCGGGTTCCCAGAGGTTGTCGTCGTCCAGGAACGCCACGTAGCGCGAGCGCGTGAGGCGGATGCCCACGTTGCGCACGACGCCGGCCACCCCGGTGTTGCGGGCCAGTGATACGGCGAACAGACGTGGGTCGTCCGGGAGTCCGGGAAGGCCGGCGCCGTCGTCCACCACCACCACGACCTGGTCGCGAACGGTCTGGGCCAGGGCCGACCGGACCGCCGCCCGCAACTGCTCGGGGCGGCGGTGGGTGGCGATGACCGTGGCGACGAGGGCGGCGGGCACGGGGCCCGCGACAGCCGTGAGGCGGCGGGTCTCGGCGGTCTCGAAGTGGCGCAGCCGCAGCGCGGAGGGGGCGAGGAGGACCTTGTTGCGCAGCTCGAAGAGCACGAGCCAGCCGAAGGCGCGCTTGAGCAGTTCCCAGGGGGCGCGGGCGACGCGTCGCATGATCCTCTTCTCAGCCGGCCGGCTCGGGTGTGATCGGGGTGCCGTGGGAGAACCGGTTGCCGCGCCAGACGTTGCCGGAGCCGTCGGCGTCCCAGGCGGTGACGGCTCCGTAGCCGCCGGAATTGCGGTGGTACCGGGTGGAGAAGACGTTGTCCGTGACGGTGATCCCGGTCGCGGGGGGGTGGGGGTGGGGGGGGGGGGGGTGGGGGGGAGGGCGGGGC
>NZ_JBHYKH010000082.1:15502-18074 GCF_042741275.1 Streptomyces sp. NPDC058964 | reverse complement strand
CCTCCGTAGAGGGCGTAGGCGCCGCCGGCCAGCAGGTTGTTGTCGATGACGGTGTTGGAGACGTGGCCTGTGTCCGCGAACAGGCCGATGCTTGCTGAGGCTCCCCGGTCCACGGCGACCGGGTTGAGTAAGGTGTTGTGGCGGATGATCAGCTTCCCCTTGTTGCCGCCGCCGCTGATCACCGCGTCGGTGTGCTGCCATTCGCCGCCGGCGTTGCGGAAGGGGACGAGGTCGTGGACGTAGTCGTCGTGGATGTGGCCCTGACCCATGGAGAGGGCGTTGCCGAAGACGGAGATGTCGCTCCAGCCGACCTCGACGGAGCCGGTGCCCATGTTGGAGACGGCGTAGTCCTCGCCGCCGTTGTCGGGGCCTTTGCCGGGGACGGCGGTGATGGTGGTGTGGAGGACCCGGAGTCCGCTGTGGCCGGGGCGCAGGTTGACCCCCCACCAGTTGGTCGAGGTGATCCTGGTGTCGACGATGGTCACGTCGTTCGCGTAGATGTCGAGCGAGCCGGTGATGTCCCACCCTCTGATCACGGTCCCGTCGGTCCTGACGGTCATGTTCCCGGTGGCGTGCGGTTCGAGGGCGATGCGGGGACCGGTGGTGCGGGCGTCGGGGAAACCGGCTTCGACGGGTGGGGTGGTGGTGTGAGGCGTTCCATGGGTGGCTGGAGTGGTGGAGGCTCCGGGGCTCCGGTGGGGCGGGGCGGTGCCGGCGCCCGAGGAGCAGGCGGCGGACAGCATGAGGGCGAGGACGGCTGTCAGGCGGTGGAGCCGGGTCATACGGACTCCGGAGCCGGGGAGCCGAGCAGTGAGCGTCGGCTGGGCAGCACGCACACCACGTAACAGGCCAGGGCGGCCGTGCCGATGACGGACAGGGCGAGCGCGCCGTCGCCCAGGAGAGGCTTCGCGGCGAAGACCACCAGGGCCATCACGGTTCCCCCGAAGAAGGGCCAGGCGCAGGCTCTGGCCACGTGGGCGAGGCTGATTCCGGCCCGGCCGAGGGCGTAGAGGAACGCGGGAACGACCAGACCGGCGGCGACCACGACATGGCCCTGGGAGACGCCGACGATGCCGCCCAGGCGGGCCCCGAGGACGAGGACGGGGATGAGGGCGACGACCCAGAGAGCCTGGACGAGGACGAGGGAGCGGCGCTGTCCGGTGGCGACGAGGCAGTCGTAGGCGAGTTCGCAGCCGATGCGGATCAGTCCCAGGGCCATCAGCCAGGGCAGCGCGTCGGCGGCGGGGACCCACTTGCTTCCGTACACGAGGTGGACGATCGGACCGGCGAGGCCGGCGAGCAGTACGCACAGGGGCACGGTGCCGGTGACGAGTACACCCAGGGCGCGGCTGAAGCCCTGGGCGAGGGCCTGCGGGGAGCCGGCCAAGCGGGAGAAGCCGGCGAAGGAGACCCGGCGGGCCGCCTCGGAGATGATGCGCACCGGCCAGCCGGACATGTTGAACGCCAGGACGTAGAAGCCGAGGGTGACCTGGCCGAGCGAGGAGCCGACCACCATGGTGTCCACGTTGACGACGGCGAGGGCGAGGAGGCTCGCGCCGGCCAGCGGGAGTCCGAACTTCAGCAGCTCGCGGGCCTGTTCGGGGTCCCAGCCGAACCGCAGCATGCCGGGGGCGGCGATGGCGCAGCCGACGAGGGCGGCGATGTTGCCGGCGACCGCGCCCCAGGCGAAGCTCATCGCGCCCCAGCCGGTGAAGGCCAGCACCAGGGTCACGGACGTGCTGAGGACGAAGTTGAGGGCGTCGATGACCATCCGCTTGCCCTGGGCGAACTCCCGGGTCAGGTAGCCGGCGGGCACCTGGGCCACCCCGTCGAGCACCAGGCAGAGGCACATCACCCGTAGCACGTTCGTGGCCTCGGGCGAGTCGAGCAGCCCGGCGACGGTCGGCGCCGAGGCGAAGAGGGCGGCGTACAGCAGGGCGCTGGACGCGGTGCCCAGGGTCAGCACGGTCGGCGCGAAACGGCGGGGGTCGCCGTCCCAGCGGACGATGGCCAGGCCCACGCCCAGTTCGTTCGCGGAGAGCAGCACCAGGAGCACGGTCTGCGCGATGCCGTAGACGCCCCACTGCGCCGGTCCGAGTGCGAAGCGGGCCAGCAGGATGCCGGTGGCGAAGTTGCCGAGGCGCATGACAACGGTGTTGATCAGGCTCCAGCGGGCCGCCGAACGCACCTTGCGGCCGAGAGGGGTTGGAGCGGGGGTGTCGCTCGGCTCAGCGGTCCCGCTGTCCGGTGTGCGAACGCTGTCCATGAGTCGACTCCTCGTCGAGCGGCTCGGCGGCGGGCGCCACGGCCATGGCGGGCCGCCCCGCCCTCGGCTCCGCGGCGGCGCGGGGGGCGGCGGGCCCGGCCCCCGGGGGGGGGGGGGGTCCCCCCTGGGGCCTGCCCCGCCGCGGCGGCGCGGCGGCCCTCGGCGCGCGACAGGCGCGCTCCGCCCACCCCGCACACCTCGCCCGCCGCGTAGAGCCCGGGCACGGTGGTGCGCTGCCCGGCGTCGACGGTGACGACCGCGTTGCCGTCGCCGGAGTCGGTGAGGTCGCAGCCGAGCGGAAGGAGC